>JAJYWW010000117.1 GCA_021791295.1 bacterium
GTATTATATGCCCGACCAGTATAATAATCCTTTTAACCCTATATCTCATTACGAAACTACCGCCGTCGAAATCCTAAAGCAGACCGGAGGAAATATCGATTATTTCGCTACCGGCATAGGAACCGGCGGAACTATTTTGGGAGTCGGAAAAAGACTAAAAGAGTATAACGATAAAATAAAAATTATCGCGGTCGTCCCCGACAACGAAATGCACGGTATAGAAGGCTGGAAATACAATTATTCTTTAAATTTCGACGGATTCAACGCAGATAAAATAATCGACGACACCGTTAAAGTTGACACGGAGGGCAGTTACGCTACTTTAAAAAGATTAGTGCAAGACGAAGGAATTTTATGCGGTTTTTCTTCAGGCGCCAACGTTTACGGAATACTCAAACTTACGGCAAAATATAAAGGCAATTTCGCAACCGTACTTCCCGACACGGGTTCAAGATATCTTTCTACGAGAGTTTTTTCCGAATTTTAACGACTGAACATTATTAATTGCAAAATAATTTAGCATCTTCATTAATATAATAAGGACGGATTATTATGGCTATTATAATTCCGAAAAACGAACTGGAAATAATAAAAAAACATGCGGCGGATATTTTCCCTTATGAAGCTTGCGGAGGACTTCTCGGAAAAATTGACGGAGAAAACAAAATTATCGTAAAAGCCTATCCTGCGGAAAACCGTTACGGAAAAATTACCTGGGACAGTTTTGAGATAGAACCTAAAGATATATTAGAAATGGATAAATTTTGCATGAAAGAAAACCTCGATATTCTGGGATTTTACCATACCCACCCGAACCATCCGGCAATCCCTTCAAACTTCGACGTCAACGCTTCCTGGCCTTTTTACTCGTACGTCATTCTTTCCGTAAAAGGCAGCGCACCCGAAAACGTCGCCGATATTAAAAGCTATCTTATGCCGGACAGGACTTCCGCTCCGACCGAAGAAGAAGTGCAAATAGTTTAATAAACGTATAATATTTCGCTATCCCTGTTCCGACTGCACGACTTTCGGGCACAGACAAAACTCCGCTAACGCCTATCGTATAAAATTAAAATAATAGGCGAACCCGTTGGTTTAGTAAGAAAATATTAATTTGCTTCTCACCTTCTCCTTCCCCCGCCGCCAAATAAAGTAAGCAGCATTAGGAACAGGTTTATAAAATCCAGATACAGGGTAAGAGCGCCCATAACGGTTTCTTTTCTTGTATCGAACGAACCGCTTAAATAAATCTGTTTAAGTTTCTGCATATCGTAAGCCGTAAGTCCCAAGAAAATTACTACTCCAAGAATGGAGACTACATACATAAGCGTCGAACTGTGAAGGAAAAAATTTACTACCATAGCTATGATTATAGCAAAAAGCCCTACCATCATAAAATTACCCATTTCGGTAAGGTCTCTTTTAGTCGTGTATCCTACGAACGCAAGAAGTCCGAAAGAAACGGCCGTTAAAAAGAACACTATTTCTATAGACTGATTTGTATATACTAAAAAAATAAACGAAAAAGTCACTCCGGTAATAGCCGAATAAAATAAAAATATAGCCTCGCTAATATCCGCGGGCAGTCTGTTTATTCCGAAAGACAAACCCAAAACCGCCGCTAATTGAATCCCCATTAAAACATAAAACAACATAACGTGCGTATAAAGATAGCCCACCAAAGGTTTATCCATAGCGACGAAATAAGATATGAAACCGGTCAGCATAAGACCTATGGTCATCCAAGTAAAAACTCCCCTGAAGAAATCCGACAACCCCTCCTGCGTCATAGCCCTTCCGCGCGTAATATCGTAATCGTAACCTCTCGGTCCCGTACCAAAACTATTGTTTCCAAACGGCATAGTTATTTTCTCCTTTATCAATACTTATATAATTTTTAAAATAATAAATATTACTATTTATATTTTTTGCAATATTTATTTAATCGCTAATGATTTTTACTATATTATAATATTATAAATCGGCTTTTAGTTTAAAGTCAAATAAATCTAACGCTGTTATTCAAAATGTAACAATCTCTATTTAACTATATTATTCTCAATATAAAATATAATTTTATCGTAAATCGAAAATATTTTAGGAATTAATTTTTCGTAAACCGTATTAATATTAATAACTAATTCATTTTCTTCCGATGAATATTCATGCGATAGAGCGTTTCTGGATTTTCTAAATTCATCCCAATCATTTGCGCTTTCTATAATCTCTAACTTTTCTAATCTGTCGATTAAATCTCGGAACGGTTTATTTTCATAATTTTCTTTTAAATTTTTTAATTGGGAGAAAAAAATCTAAAACCGTGCGGAAATAAATATACCTCTCCTGAAAATCTCTTATTGAAATCGGCAATAAAAAATAGACCGTCGAAAATAGTATATCTATGGGTAGTTTTATGTCCGTCCGAATCTTCGCTTTCTTCTTCGTAATACGTATATAAATACGAAAATTTAACCTGGGTTTTATCTAATTTACCTGTTACAAGATCTCTTCCCGTATATCCGTCGTAACTTCTTAAAAAAAGATTACTTGCTTTATACTCGCTTTGAGAAATAAAAGCATTTCTGCTATACGTCAGATTTTTATCTATGAATTTAGCGATATTGCCTATGGCATGAGAAGAAAATTCAGCGTCGTATTTTTTAAATAATAAATTTTTCGTTATACTCGCTGCAATAAAAGATAAAATTAAAATAAAAGATAATGTAAACAAACTTTGCGTTATAGCGTACGCAACAATATCCAATATTATTATAAATACGGCTATACCCCAAAATATATTAACCTTTTCCTGCCTTGATTTTTCTAAAGGCTCAAGCTGCGGAAATATTGTTTCTTCTATAAATTTATCAAAATTTTCGTTATCCATATTATATATATAAAATTTTATTATAATAAAATTAATTATAATTCATTTTATTATAATTATAATACGTATATAATTTTTTTTTAAAAAAACAACGTTATTTTTTAATTAAGAATAATAATGGTGTCAGTTTTATTT
>JAJYWW010000005.1 GCA_021791295.1 bacterium
CTCATAAACTTTCAAAAAAAGAAAGATTAAAAATAAAAAAGATTAAAAAACTTTAGTAAACATATTTTTTATTCTTTCTATCTGAGTAGAAATTTTTGCGTCTATTTCGCCGAAATCCGTCCTTATGACGACGTTTCCGGGTTGAACGTTTTTATCCTGAATAAAATCTACGGCTGCTTCCTTCGACAAGAAATCTTTTAAGGCATCGGGGTTTTTATTCAATGCTTTGTAATCTTCTGGATTAAGGCATATAGTAAAATTTACGGCATCGGAGGACTTATTAATTGCGGACGCTATTATATTAAACAACACGCCGTCGTCGGCCGCTATTTTGGATTTAGTTATCGTTTCGGCGATTTTTATCGATAAGTTTACGGCATCTTTCTTAACGTCTTCGTATAGTTCGTTCTTAAACCGCTTTATGGATTCAGCGGCGGAAAATATATTTTTGACGCCTTCTTCCATTGATTTTAATGCTTCCGATTTGCCGCTCTCAAAACCTTCGGCATATCCTTTTTGTTTTGCGGTTTCGAAAACGGAATTTTCTTTTTCTTCAAACTCTTTTTCCGTTTTATTTTTGTAATTTTCGATATAAGAAATTATATATTTTTGAAGGGAAGACGGTATGGATTCCAAAGCCGATACGAGTTCTGCGTTTTCTTTTGCGCTTGCTCCTTCGCCTCTGAGAACGTTGGCTAAAATGGTTTTTTTGCCGTCGTATAAGGCTTGACCCTCCATATTTAATTCGTAATCTTTAAGGATTTTACTCATACTAATTTTTCGCTTTCGCTTTTTACGGCAAGGCTTATTTTGCCTTCGTCTTCAAGCCTTCTTGCTACCTTTAATATTTCGTGCTGGACTTTTTCGACTTCGGAAAGTTTTTTAGGACCCATAGCTTCAAGATCGTCTTTAATCATTTCCTGAGCTCTTTTTGAAACATTTGCAAGAATTTTGTTGTTAAGTTCTTCCGAAGCCGTTTTTAACGCAAGAACTATCTGGTCGTGAGAAACTTCTCTTAAAATCAGCTGCATAGATTTATCGTCCACGCTTGCAAGGTCGTCGAAAGTAAACATTAATTCCCTGATTTTTTCGGCTTCTTCTTTGTCTAATTTTTCAATATCGGCAAGAATAGGTTCTTCTATAGATTTATCCATATTGTTTAAAATATCTGCGACTATGCGGACGCCTCCCACCAATTTGCTCTGTGTGGAGCCGGTAGATTTAAGCTGTTCCTGAAGCACTTCATCTAAGTCTTTGATAACTCCCGGCGGTACTCTTTCGAGTTTTGAAAGCCTAAAAACAACTTGAGACCTTATTGAAGACGGCAGGAGTCCTACTACCACGGCGGCTGAAAGAGGTTCCAGGTGTCCAAGAATGAGGGCGATAGTTTGAGGATGTTCGTTTTTAACAAAATCTGCTATAATATGAGGGTCGAGCCACTTTAAAGTCTGCAGTCCTTCTTCCTCTATCGGACCGTGAAGATTGTCCAATATTTTTTTAGCTTTGTCCGGGTCAAGCGATTTTGCTATTAAATTTTTTACGTAATCGTCGCCCTTTACTATCAGTCCCACCTTAGAAAAATTAGAGTTAAAATCCTTAAGTATATTTTCGGACTCTTCTTTTTCTATAGTCGGAAGGTTATCCATATACTTGGTAATTTTTTGGATTTCCATCAGCTCTAATCTTTTAATGATTTCCGATGCCGCGTCTTCGCCGACTGAAACCAAGAAAACCGCCGCTTTTTCAGGTCCGGATAATCTTCTTGCCATTTATATTTCCCTTCCGGTATCTTTTAATAAATTCCTTACGTAATTGACCGCGGCGTCGGGGTCGGATTTTACTATATTTGATGCCACTTCTTTAACGTCCGGTTCCGGCGGCGCTATGGATTCCTGTTTTATCTGCGCAAGCGCTTCCAGCCTTTCTTCTTCGGAAGAACGGGCGTTTCCGTGCGATTCGTAAGCAGTTATATATTGCATCAACGGCCTTAAAATAATTAGAATCAACAATATGACGCCTATCAATATAACGCCGTATCTTATAATTTCTCCAAGATTGGATTTTATCAACTTTACGAAAGTTTTTTTAGGAGGCGTCTGTATTTTGTAACTTATTTTTTTAAAAGGAATATTAGCTACGACGACTTTATCTTTTGCCGTCTTAGAATAACCTATAGCCGTTTTTACTATATTTTTAAAAAGACTCATTTCGGATGAGCTTCTGGGTATATATCGTTCGGCAGTTTTGCCTTTAACCGATTTAATTTTTTTATAAGTTCCGTTGACTAATACGGAAGCGTAAACTCTTTTGATTGTTCCTACCGGATATGATATCTTCTCTATTTTTTTAGATACGTCGTAGTTTGTCGTTTCTTTTTTTACCGTGTGAACGCTCGGTTTCCCCACCGGTATAGGAACCTTTCCCGGCGGCAGGTTTGATTTTGCGCCCGGTATTCCCTGAGGCTTTAATGCTCCGGTAGAAGAAGATTTATACGTCTGCTGAGATACTATAGCCGTCGTATTTGGATTATAAGTCAGTTTAGATTCTACTTTTTTTGCGAAATCTACCTTAACGTAAACTTTAGACGTTACGTTTCCGGCTCCTACCACAGGTATTAACATTGAATTAATTTTAGTTTCAAAGCTTTTTTCTATTTTACGGACGTAGTTTAACTGATTTACGGTATATGCGAAAGAACTTTTCGTAGGAATAGAAAGTACCTTTCCTTCAGTGTCCACTATGGTAATGTTTTTAGGCTTTAAACTTTCTACGGCGCTTGCGACTAAATGAATTATTCCGTTGACCTGCATTTTGTCTAGCGTCATTCCCGGCCTTAACTTAACAATGACCGACGCTTTTGCCGGAGTCCTTCTCGTAACGAAAACGGATTGCCTCGGCAGTACTATAAGCACCCTCGAATATTTAATGCTGTTAATCTGGTCTATCGTTCTTTCAAGTTCGCCCTGCAAAGCTCTCTGGTAATCGACGTGCTGCATAAAATCGGTCATTCCTAT
>JAJYWW010000108.1 GCA_021791295.1 bacterium
TCATTAAAGGCGAAATAAACGAAGCTATAACGATAATTCCGGCATCTACGAAAAGTTTGGCGACTTCGGCTACTCTTTTTATGTTTTCCAATCTGTCTTCTTCTGAAAATCCCAGTCCCCTGCTGAGTCCGTGCCTTATGTTGTCGCCGTCTAAAAGATAGGTGTGGCGGCCTTTTTCGTTTAAACGCTCTTCAAGTAAATTGGCAATGGTGCTCTTCCCGCATCCGCTGAGTCCGGTAAGCCACAAAACGCACCCTTTCTGGTTTTTAAGTTTTTCCCTGTCGCTCCTTTTTACTTTATGTTCATGCCATACTACACAGGAATCCTGAGTGTTTATTTGGGTCATACTTATTTATTTATATTTTCGAGCAATTTATTTAATTCGTTTATTTTTACATTTTTTTCTATCAGCGTATTATTCAGTTTTGCCATAACTTCCATTGCAGATTCCATGTAAAATATAGTTGAACGCAGCTCGGACATCCAGTTTACGAATTTTTTAATTTTAGCAATAACTTCTATGTCGGTTATTTTTAATTCATCTGAACATAACTTTCTTAAAAGTTTATAAAATTCTACTATTTTAGGAGGTACTTCAATGTTAGATTCTAAATCTTCTATGGTAAAACATCCGTGCCTTAATGATTCTTCTAAAAAATCGCCGCTGAAATCTAAAAATTCTGAACTATTGGGGTCAAATTCAAGCGAAAGGGATTCGGAAATCCTTTCAATCTGTTTTTTAGGGTCTTTTAGCATGTCGTCGTAATCGACGAAAACGACTTTTTCTCCTGCTAAATATATAATTGAAGAAAGCATGCCGCTAAACCATAAATAATAGGCAATTATATAATCGATATTTCCTTTTTTATTAATAGACCTTGCAACGCTAAGCGGATTTCTGCAAGGAATGACGTAAGAAACATATATGCCGGTTTCAGTAAAAATATCTTTCCAGATAGGTAAAATCTTGCTCATAAAGGGGTCTTTAAAACCAAAAATATCATATTCGTCAAGCCGTTTTTCGATAAGTGTTTTAGCGGGTACTTTAAAGGCTTCAATAACCTGTTGCGGTATTTTTTTTAAATCGACTAATATAGCGTAATCGGGTCTTTCAAATAATAGCTCTAAAAAAGCGTAATTAAGATTATTTATATCAGAATCTTCAAAATAACCCTTTTCGTTACTGAAGTTTGCCGGTTCAAGGGATGTTCCTAAATTAACGCCGAGAACTTTTAGTCCTCTTGTAATTACGCTGGTACCGCTTCTTGGAACTCCGGTAACGGCTATTATTCGTTTATTTTTGTATTTATCTTCTTCCATTAAATTAATTTTATATATATTTTTATGATTTATTATTATTGACTTTTACGGACATGTCTTTCAAAATATTTTCCCATATTTCTATATTAGGCTTAAGTTCAAACTCGACTATATCGGCAAGTAGGACATAATCCTGTTCTACCTGCGTCGAAAGAACGGAAGAAAGAATTTTTTCGAGGTCGTTAAAATAAGACTGGACGCTTTTACCGTCATAAACAAGGCTGTCGTAATCTATTTTTAAGAATTCCGATATTTTTTCCATAATCTGAATAAACGTAGTAAGCCCCCTAAGATATTCCGAAAAATTTTTAAACCCTCCGGTGCTGTTTCCCCATCTTATCTCGTCGGTCGTTTTTATTATGCCCGCTTTAAACTCGTTTAAAAATGCTATGGCGGCTTCAATAGAGCCGTTTAAAAGTTCCAGCTGGCTCATAGTAGTTATTTTAATCTCGTCGGCGTCTCCCAAATTGAAAGCCTTTGATTTATCGGCGTTCAGCATCAAATCGTCGTATCGGGTTCCGTTTATGGCTATGTTTTTTATTACCCTGCCTTCCGGAATAAAACGTTTTATGTCGCCTTCGTATAAAATATCGTGCATATTACCCGCGTTTGAAACAGAATCGGTCAAATTCCCGTCAACATATAATTTCATATCAAATCCTCCGGTTTATAATGTTTATGATTTTTTATCTTATCTAAAAATATTAACGAAACTTTTTTAAATATATTCAGTTGAAGTTTATATCTCGAATAACTTTTAAGCGAATCGACGGCAAGACCGAACAAATCGTAGCTTACGGAACTGTTCTGGTTTATAACGTGAATCTGGTTAAACAAAGATAAGTCGTCGTAAACCGAAGATAAATATTTTAATTCAAAATCTATAGATTTTATATTGCCGGTATATTCCTCTATTTTTTTAGAATTAAAAGGGTCATGAATGGCCAGATTAAGCATTTTTTTCGTCTCCGACATACCTCTTTCGCATAAAGAAATAAGGCTTTCTGCCGCCTTTAACTCTTCGCCCGCGTCTAAGCTAAGATTATATTCTATGCCCTCGAAACAGTCAAGAAAAAGTTCGATTTCGTTCTCCTCTATATTCCAAAAATCTTCTTCATAATAATGTTCGAGCGCTAATTTAAGTATTTTCAGCTTCAAATCTTTAAAGTTAAGCTTAATTTTTACGGCAGGAAAAAAATCGATGAACTCTTTCGAATCGAATCTCGACAGATACGGAATAATGCCGCTATTTTTATATTTAGACAGTTTTTCGGCATAGCCGTTTTCTTTTTCAAGAACCATAATCGACATATCGTAAATATATTCCGGCTTAATAAAATCCCGGCATACCGGATTTAAACATTTAAGATTAAAATCGCACGGAAAACATCCTATATCAGGTACTACGAGCAGCTGGTTTTCCGCGTAAGGTCCGGTTTCCAAAAAACCGACGTTTCCGGTATAAATAACGATTAATTTAGTCCCGACGGCAACTCCGATATGCATTGTTCCGGTATCGTGCGTTATCAGAAGATTTGAGCGCCGGACGACGTAAATGAGGTCGGAAACCGAAGTTTTGCCGGTAAGGTTTATAAGCCTTTCGTCAGCGACGGAAGTTTCTATATAGCCGCCTGCTTTAACATCGTAATTTGCTCC
>JAJYWW010000175.1 GCA_021791295.1 bacterium
CGAACAGGTCTTTTCTTACGAAAGGTTCTCCGCCCGATATAGTATAAAAGAATATGCCGAATTTTTTGCCTTCGTCGATAATTTCGTTAATTTTTTCAAAAGAAAGTTTATCGCTGCGGGTATAATTTGCGGAATAGCATCCGTAACATTTTAAATTGCAGTGCATTGTAGGGCTAATAACGTAAAAAAGAGGCGGATAAAACCCGTTTTTTTCTATAAACGCTTTTCTTCTGTCGCCGCTGAGCAAAAGGAAGTTTGAAATAAAATTATCCAGTATCCCTTGTTTTACGTTTTTAGATAAATGCGGAAACTTTCTTTTTAATCCGATAAAAATATGGTCGAAAAAAATTTTTCCGGCAGGCGCTTCAAAATTATTTATTTTATCGGAAAGTTTAATTATAGTTTCGTCGCTTAATTTAGGCAATACATAGTTGCCCGCAAAGTGAAACACGTTTTTTACGACCGAACTTTTAACGGAATGTTTAAACGAAGCTAACCTCTCCATTTCCCCCCCTGATTAAAATAATATTAATTATTAATAGTTTATAATTAAACGTTATATATTAACGTTATATATCATTAATTAATTTTATATTAATAAAAAGATGATATTCAGCGTTTAAAGAAGATTTAATATTTATCGGTTCTTATTAATATTTTATCGCAGGTATTCAAAAAGTCAAGAACGAGGTTGCAATTTCGGTTGCAATTTTAATTTTTTTTTGGGATAATTATAAAAGTGGGGGGTTAGCTCAGTTGGTAGAGCGATGCCTTCGCATGGCATAGGCCAGGGGTTCGAATCCCCTATCCTCCACCAACAAAATTAAGGGTTTGCGGTTTTAGATAAATTATCATTTTTATCAATTATGATAAAATTATGATAATTATCGAGAATGTTGACGGTATTTAAGTATTTCAAATTCGTCAATTAACGTATTCAAGGCTAACGTTTTTAAAATACTTTTTTTATCGCTTCCGAAATAATAGCAACCGTTTTGTCTAAGTCCGGTTTAGTATGTTTTGAGCTTACGAACATTGCTTCATACTGGGACGGAGCAATAAATAATCCTCCGTTTAATGCCGAAGCAAAAAAATCTTTAAACCTGTTCGTATCGGATTTCATAACGTCGTTAAAATCAACGACGCCTCCGCCCTTAAAGAATACGGTAAGTATCGAAGAAATAGAATTAACGGTTATTTTATCGCTAAAACTTTTAAGTTCGTTTTTTAAACCTTCTATTAAATAATCAGCGGATGAATTAGCCTTAGATACTGCATCGTCGCTTTCAATAGCTTTTAACGTCGCAATGCCGGCGGCTACGCATACGGGATTACCGGATAAAGTGCCTGCCTGATAAACAGGCCCAAGCGGGGAAAGAAATTCCATTATATCTTTTTTGCCGCCGAAAGCCCCTATTGGAAGTCCGCCGCCTATTATTTTACCGAGGCACGTAATATCGGGTTTTAAACCGAATAAACCCTGCGCTCCGCCGTAAGAAAGCCTGAAACCCGTGATAACTTCGTCGAAAATTACGAGAGAACCGTTATCGTGAGCTAAATTTATTAAATCGTTTAAAAAACCTTCTTTCGGCAAAACAACGCCCATATTTGCCGCAACCGGTTCTATTATAATAGCGGCTATCTCTTTTTTGTTTGCGGAAAAAAGTTCTTTCACCGACGATATATCGTTGTAAACTGCGATCAAAGTATCTTTGGAAAGGCTTTCCGTTATGCCTGCGCTTGAAGGAACCGACGTAGTCAGCGCTCCGGAGCCTGCTTTAACAAGCATAGAATCGGAATGTCCGTGATAGCATCCTTCAAATTTTATAATTTTGCTTCTTCCGGTAAAACCCCTCGCAAGCCTAAGAGCGCTCATAACCGCTTCGGTTCCTGAATTTACGAGCCTGACGGACTCTATGGACGGAAAATGTTTATTTATTAAACCGGCAAGTTCGATTTCCGCTTCCGTCGTGGCGCCGAAGCTAAAACCTTCCGCCGCGGCGGACCAGATTGCCTTAACTACTCTTTCGTCGGCGTGCCCAAGGAGCATCGGGCCGTAAGACATTACGTAATCTATATATTCGTTTCCGTCTATATCGTAAATTTTATCGTCTTTAGCCCTTTTTACGACTATCGGCGATAAACCTACGGATTTAAATGCCCTGACAGGACTGTTAACGCCTCCCGGCATAAGCGATTCGGCATGTTTTACGGCGTTTAAACTTTTATCCAGTTTCATAAAATTACCTTTAATTTTTTTTATATAATAAATACGGCGACGGAATTCAATTCTGCCGCCGTATCAAGATTGTTTATTATAAAAATTTCCTTTCGTTTTTATTGCTTTTTACGGTTTTTTTAGCGGCTTTTTTATCTGATTTTGGCAGATATGGAGCAAAAAATTTAAAAACTTCCATATTCCAGCCTGGAAGTACGACGTGACCGCTGTTTTTGGCAACGAAAAGCTTTTTCTTCGATTTAATAAGTTTATAAACTACCAATGTGCCTTTAGGCGGACAGTCTTCGTCTTTAAGTCCTATGCCTATCATAACCGGAACTTTTATCCATTTTGCAAAATGTTTGGTATCTACGTAATATAAAGAACGCATAACTTTAGCTTTGTCTTCGGGATGTTTCTTTAAAAAAGCCTTAACTTCCATATAAGGACCCATTTTTGCGAGCGGCATCTGCACCGGAATATCGCTTAAAAACGGAACGTCCCCAGCTGCAGCGGTAACGTGTTTATCGATAGCGGCGTCTATTAAAGACAGTCCTCCGCCCATACTTCCCCCGGTAACGAAAATATACTTATTGTTGATATCTTTATAGTGTTCAAGGAATCTTAATGATGCAAGGGAATCCATTACTATTTTAACCATAGAAAAACTTTTTACGTGAAGAATTCCGTTAGTCATAAGACCCGGAAAACCTGGATGATAAACCGTAGCGCTTCTGCCGTGACCCCTTAGGTCAATCGAAAGAGCGGCATATCCCCTTCTTGCAAAAAAATGTGCCCAGCCCGGCGTTCCGTATGAGCCGTAACCGTGAAGCAGGAGAACCCCCGGATATTTTTTTCCTTTGACCCCGTAAGGAATTGCGAAATAGCCCTTTAGCTGAAGCCCGTCGTAAGAAGTAAGGGTTAAACTGTAAGTTTCTATTTTATTAATTTTGTCGTTATAAAGCGGCCTTAATGAATAAACTACTTTCTCGGTACGGAGATGGGCGTACATTTTATGCCAAAATTTTTTAAATTTTTGATATCTTGTAAGTTTAATTTTAGAAGTTTTTGATTTTGATATAGATATCGGGGCGATAAGTTTTGAGTTAAAATTTTTATACAGCAGCGTTCCTGCGGCTAAAACTACTATTACTATTAATAATATTATTAATGCGGTTTTATTTTTGTTATTTGTTTTCATGATGAATTTTTCTATTTTTTTTGTATGGTAGTATATATTGTTAAGATTAATATAAAGAATCATATAAAAAGGCATCTATGAATTTAAATTTTTTCAATTTATTCATAGATGCCTTTTATTTTTTTTAATTATGTTAATTAATTTTGCTTAATGCGGTTAAAAAACTTATTTTAAAGATTCAAGATATTCCGCAACGGTTTTTAACTGTGTCGGATTAAGGTTATGATTCGGCATCATAGTTGTTTTATTATGAACTTTAGGCGTATTGATCTGAACTTCCAACCAGTGTATAGAGTGGCCCCTCGTTCCTTCTTTGTCGAGATTTGGACCTATAGCTCCGCCTTTTCCGTTAATTACGTGACAACCTGCGCAACCTTGAGCGTTAATAATTTTCAATGCGGCGGTTTTTAAATTTCCGGCTGCCGGTTTGGAAGCGGATGCGGTTTTTGCTTTTGCTTTTGTTTTAACTTTAGAAGTTTTTGATACTTTTTTAGCAGCTTTCTTGACTTTTTTAGCCGGCTTAGTAGTTGCGGCAGGTTTTTTTGCGCAGCCGTAAAGACTGAAACTTACCAATACTAAAAATAATGCGGTAAATAAAACGGTTAATCCTTTTTTTCCTTTCAGTGCTTTCAATTTCTTACCTCCCTAATTAATTAAAAATTAAATTAAATTTATAATCGTATTGCCATCACCTGTTAAATTAATTTAATGAAAATGATTAAAATTATATGCCGGATGTTTTATGCCGCATATATCGATATGCAGTAGTATAATATATTTATAAATATGATATAATATTTGTTTCAGTCTTTTATTGAACTATTATCTTATATATAATATAACTATTTTTAAATTTGTCAATAAAATTTTTTTATGTGTTTATATTTATAATTTTTAATCCTTCGGGCAGCAAACTATTTATTTTATCTTTTAAATCGTTTAAATTCATAGATGCGGCATGAATTTTTGGAATTCTCCCCTTAATATACAGTTCGTCGCTTTCCGACATAAAAGGTATAGGATTTGAATAGCTAAGTTTTGGCCTCAAAACATATTGGGATTCTTTGTATAAAAGCGGAATTTTTAGCATCTTGAATGCTTTAAGCAGTATTTTAACGGTTTCTAAATGTCCGAGATATTTAGCTATTTCTCTTTTGGAATATGTAAAAGTTATTTCTGAAAACGGAACGGTTTTAACTTTATTATTAAAATTGTTATTAAAATTATCGGGTTCTACTTTTTCATTTTCATTGTTTTTAATATTTTTTTTATGCATTTTTGTATTTGCGTCTATAGATGAATAAACCGGGCTTACGGTTTTAAAATCGCATACCCCGCATAGATAACATATTTTTCTGCAATTTTGAGTAGAAAGGTCTTCTGAATCTATTTCGGAATTAAAATAATAAATAGACTTTGCGTTCTGCATACAAGATTTTTTATATTCTTCTTTCAAAAATTTTTTATCTACCAGAATATCGATAAAATCCCACGGAAGCGGATCGTTTGTATTTTTTTCTTCATATAAATAATAGTATTCGCTTTTATTTTCAAGGGCTTTCATCCAGGCATCAAAGTTAAAAAGCCTCGATTCGCTGTCGTAAACGGCTCCCGATTTGTACGCTTTATAGATAATTTTAGAGGTAAATTCATCCCCTCTCGATATCAGCGCTTCTACAAAACTCACCCTGGGGTCCTGATATTTAAAATTTACGTTCAGCGGTTTTAATATCTTTTTTAAATAATTTATTTTAAAGCTAAGCGCTTCTTCTTTTTCCATCGGAAACCACTGAAAAGGAGTATGCGGTTTTGGAACGAAGTTATTGACGTTAACGGTAACGTTAAGTCCTTTTGCGACGGTTTTTATTTTTACTATTAAAGAGGCTATTCCGTCCAAGTCGGCGATTCTTTCAAAAGGAAGACCTATCATAAAATAAAGTTTTAAAGACTTATAGCCTTTTTGAGAAAGCCCTGCGGCTTCATTAAGAAGATCCGTTTCGGATATATTTTTATTTATGATATTTCTTAGTCTCTGTGTTCCTGCTTCGGGAGCCAGCGTAAAATTTGTTTTTTTGACTGCGGCGGTTTTTTTAAGTATATCTTCGCTTAAAGAACCTATTCTCATAGACGGAAAAGACATCGATATTCTCTCTTCGGTAGTCAATTCCGCTAACTCGGAAAGCAGCGGTTCTATTTCGGAATAGTCTCCCGTAGAAAGTGAAGAAAGCGATATTTCTTCCAAGCCGGTAGTATGCAATCCGTGTTTTACGGCATTTACTACGGTATCTTTTTTTCTTTCCCTTACCGGTCTGTAAATATAACCGGCCTGGCAGAACCTGCATCCGGAAGAACAGCCCCTCGCTATTTCGACGGCAAGCCTATTGTGGACGGTTTCTATAAGCGGTACGATATGCTTATTTATATAGTTATGTCCGCTTTGAACAACACTGTTTTTAAAATTAGAAGCATTAAGGCTATTAAGATTATTAAGACTATCGCAATTATTAAAGTTATAATTTAAATCTATGTCGTTAAGTAATGATTTTTTAACTATTTTTGAAATTCCAGGCACATAAACGCCGCGTATTTCGGCAAGTTTTCTTTTAACGTAATTTCTGTAATCCGATATATCTACGACGCCAGATTTTAGTTCGTTTTTTGCCTTCAATACCGCATCGCATACTAAGACGGTAGTAATTTCGCCGTCTCCTATTATGAAAAAATCCATAAAGTCGTTTAACGGCAGAGGGTTAAAAGCGCAAGGTCCGCCCGCTCCTACGAAAGGAAAGTCCGCGCCGGTTCGGTCCTTGGAAAATAAGGGAATACCGGAAAGTTCAAGCATTAATAATATATTCGTATAGGATAGTTCATACTGAAGCGAAAAACCTGCTATGTCGAAATTTTTAATTTCTTCGAAAGATTCTAAAGAAAATAAAGGAATATTATGCTCTTTAAGTTTTGCGTTCATATCCGGATAAGGCAGGTAAACCCTTTCGCAGGCAATATAATTTATGGAGTTTAAAATATCGTATATTATTCCCATTCCTATATGGCTCATGCCGAGTTCGTAAAAATCGGGGAAAGCCAAAGCAAATTTTAAAGGGATATTTTTGATATCTTTTATAGTAGTTCCTGTTTCCAAACCAAGATATCTGACCGGTTTTTGGACGAAAGGCAGAACGTCGGCATTAAGTTTGCTATAAAGTTTATGGTTTGTTTTCATGTTTATGTAATATATTATCATTATATAATATTGCGGACAAAAAATTAACGGAAAAATTAAAACAAAACAATAAACATTGCGAATAGAATAACAAAGAATAATAAAATTATGTTGATTTATAAGGAAAAATAATCGTATAATGATTCAATATGAATAATACGATTCAGCTTATAGTAATTGCAATAATTCCGGTTTTATTCGCCATCATACTTCACGAGGTTTCACACGGCTACGTAGCCCATATATTCGGCGACGATACCGCAAAAAACGCAGGCAGGCTGACGCTTAATCCTATTAAGCATATCGACCCGTTTGGAACTATACTCCTCCCTTTATTATTAATTTTAGTGGGTTCTCCTTTCTTATTCGGCTATGCAAAACCTGTTCCGGTAAATTTTAACGGGCTTAAAAATCCTAAAAGAGATACGGGATTCGTTGCGGCGGCAGGGCCGGTCACTAATTTTATTCTGGCTTTTATATGTTTTGTTTTTTTAAAGATTATACTTTTTGAATTTCCGGTTATGAATTTTTATCTTGCATACTTCATTAGTCATCTTCACTTCCAGGCAGTTCACGGTTCCTCTGTGTTTAAATTTTTTGTTTATCCGGTAACTTTTATGCTTTTTATCGGCATAATGATAAATGTAATACTCGGAACGTTTAATTTGATACCTATTCCTCCTTTGGACGGCGGCAGGATAGCCGTCAGTCTTTTACCGGAACCTTTTTCGGGTTACTTAAGCAAATTAGAACCTTTCGGCATATTTTTAATTTTAATACTGCTTTTAATCGATCCGGGCAATTTTTTAGCGGTTTCTTTTAACTTTATAGTAAACGATATAGTTTTAAAAAATCTTTATTTTTAATGAATTGCCGTATTTTAATTTTGTTATATATATTATAGTTTATAATAATGCATCCGATTAAACGGCAAAATGCCGTAACTGCTTCTTCAAATTCAAATTCCTTTTATCCCAAAGTAAACCTCGAAGCCTACAACGGACCCTTAGATCTGCTTTTAACTTTAATTAAAAAAAATAAAATAAATATATACGATATTCCGATAGTTGAAATTACGAATCAATATTTGGAAGCTATAGGCATAGACGAAAAAAACGGAATTTTGACCGAAGAAGGAGACGCTGCGGAAGACATGAACGGCGGCGGCGCCTTAAATTTAGATTCCGGCGGAGATTTCATAGTGATGGCGGCGCAGCTTATATATATTAAATCGGTAATGCTTCTGCCTAAACGCAATGCCGGAAACGGCGAAGACGATGACGGCGATATAGAAGACCCTAGAGCCGAATTGGCAGATATGCTTTTAGAGTATAAAAAAGTCAAAGAAGTTGCCGAATTTTTAAATAATCGTCCTATACTCGGGCGCGACGTGTTCGGAGTTAAAATTATTCAAAACAATGAAAGTGAAGACGAAAACGGCGCTCTTATCGTGCAAAATCCGAATAAAAATAACGGAGTCGTTTTTGAAGCAAATATTTTCATACTCTCTAAATATTTTTACGATAAAATTAAAGAAGCACAAAACAGGATTAGCGTATATGAAGTAGCCAAAGAAAACTTTTCCGTAAAAGAAAAAATCATAGAAATAATGGAGAAATTTAACGACAATATTTATTATTTCGAGAATTTTAACGCCGCAGATAATTCAGAAGATAATTCATATACTATTGCGCATACAGGCAATAATATCACTTTTGGAGTAATCGTAAAAAACAGCCGCAACAAAGATGAATTTTTTACATATTTTCTTGCGGTATTAGAAATGGCAAGACTGCTCCTTATAAGTATCGACCAGATTCAACTATTCGGCGATATATATATTGCTCCCGTTTCCGGCAGTCTCGAAACGTACCGTTCAAAAATAGCAAGCATGAATTAATTTTATCGCATATTAATCCGAGTCTGCGTTGGAAATAGCCAACTCCGCGGTTTTTTTGTTTAATATGCGGTATTCGCCCGAAGGCAGGTCGCCTATATACAGTCCGCCTATTCTTACTCTTTTAAGCATTAAAATCTTAAGATTAAAAAACTCCATAAGGCGTCTTATTTCACGGTTTTTTCCGTGGGTTAAATCAATCGACAGTATAAACTTATTGGGATTTTTTCTGACTATTCTTACGTCGTCCGGTTTTAAAAGACCTGTTTCTTCGAGTCTTACGCCTTTTCTTATTCTGTTGAAAAGGTCTGAAGTCAGATCTCCTTTAACTTCTACTATATAGGTTTTTAATACATCGAATTTTGGATGCGTCAATTTATAAGAAAAATCGCCGTCGTTTGTAAGTATCAGCATACCCTCGCTCATAAAATCAAGCCTGCCCGCAGGAAATATATGCTTGTATTTCAAGGTTTCTTTTTTCACCAATTCCATGACTGTCTTAAAACCTTCTTCGGATTTTACTGCGGTAATATATCCTTGTGGTTTGTTAAGCATGATATAAATTTTAGGTTCTTCTTTGAATTTAATTTTTTTACCGTCAACGGAAACCTCGTCGCCAGGTTTAACCGAAACTGCAAGTTTATTTATTTTTTTTCCGTTTATTGCAACTCTGCCTTCTTCAATGATTTCATCTGCATTTCTCCTTGAAACGCCGGTATGCATAGCTATAAATTTATTAAGCCTCATTTCTGCTATTCTTACTGCTGCGTCGGGTTTAGATGAAACAGGCCTTGCTTTTATGATTCTACTATTATTACGATTTCTATTACCATTAGTCGATTTAGAATCGCCGGAATATTTGATAACGCTATCATCGGTTTTATTTGACTTTGAGATACTATAAATCTTAGGATCTGCTTTAGACGCTCCATAATACTTTGATTTCTTAGCGTCCTTAGTATTTTTAGTATTCTTATTATCGTTAGATCGCGATAATTTCTCAGAAAAAGTTGAATTATCGGTCTTTTTAGAGTTTATTTTTTTCTCTCTTGTCAAAATACTATCCCCTCCATTTGGGTCGAAGCCTGAGCATAAAGTTTCATTGGAATTCTTCCTGATAAATATGCCTGCCTTCCTGCCTCTACGGCTTTTTTCATAGCGTCGGCCATATTAACGGGATCTGCGGCTCCGGCAATCGCCGTGTTAATAAGAATGCCGTCAACGCCGAGTTCCATGGTTTTGCAGGCATCGGAAGCCGTTCCTACTCCTGCATCGACTATTACGGGAACGGAGACGGTTTCTTTAATTATTTTTATGTTATACGGATTTCTTATGCCTAAACCGGAACCTATAGGAGAAGCAAGCGGCATAACTACCGGACACCCGATGTCTTCAAGTTTTTTTGCAAGGACAGGATCGTCCATCATATAAGGCATAACCGTAAATCCTTCTTTAACTAAAATTTTTGCCGCCTTTAACAGTTCTTCGTTGTCCGGATACAGGGTCTTTTGGTCGCCTATCACTTCCAATTTTACGAGGTCTGTTCTAAAAACATCTAATTCCCTCGCAAGCATCAAAGTGTTTACCGCGTCTTCCGCGGTGTAGCATCCTGCGGTATTCGGCAGAAGAATATACTTATCAAGGTCAATATAAGACAATAAATTTTCTTTGGCGTTAAAGTCGATTCTTCTTACGGCGACTGTTATTATTTCCGCTCCGGAAATATCCGCCGCCTCTTTCATTGTTTGAAAATCTGGGTATTTTCCGGTTCCTATAAGCAGTCTCGAGTTAAACTCGTATTTTCCTATTTTTAAAATATCGTCGTTTTTTTTCATGGTTTTATATAACCTCCTATTTTATTTAAAGTTAAAATAAATAAATCTGACACCTTTTTTATCACACCTTTTTATCCGCCTGGAGCTATAGTTACCATGTCTATTTTATCGTTCTCTTTTAAAATGAACTCTGCGTAAGAACTTTTGGAAATTATGGTTTTATTTACTGCAACGGCGGTGCTTTTTATATTAAGTTTGAGTTCGTCGATTAGTTTTTGAATCGTAATGCCGTTTTGTTCGACTATATATTCGTTTCCGTTTAATTCAATTTTCATAAAATTTTATTATATACGGTGTCTCTTCTGACCGGAATTTTTCCGGCTTGTTTTATTAAATTTATAATTTCTTTTTCCTCTAAAAATTCGCCGAATTTACCTCCGGCGCTTTTAGTTATATTTTCTTCCATTAAAGTTCCGCCGAAATCGTTAATGCCGCAATCAAGAGATTTTAAAGCCGCGGGCACGCCTATTTTAGGCCAGCTGGTCTGAATATTTTTAAAGTTGTCTAAGAATAGCCTTAAAATTGCATAAAATTTAAATACTCTTTTTTCGCCGATTACTTTATTTCCGTTTATCGACTTTCCTAAAGACGTTTTGGGAGAAATAAACGGCAGAGCTATAAATTCCGTAAATCCGCCGGTTTCATCCTGCAACCGCCTTATGATGTTTAAATGATAAGCCAAGTCCCAGCTTGATTCTATATGTCCGAAAAGCACCGTAGCAGACGTTTTAACGCCGAGTATATGCGCCGTTTTTATTATTTCCACCCACTCCGCAGTATTTATCTTTTGCGGGCATATCTTTTTTCTTGTTTCTTCGGCTAAAATTTCCGCGGCGGTTCCGGGCATGGAATTAACGCCGCAATTAACTAATTTTTCAATAACCTGCGCATAAGTCTTGCCTGTCGCTTTAGACAGTTCGTAAATTTCCTGAGGCGAAAAAGCATGTATATGGAGTTTCGGAAAATTATTTCTTACCGTTTTAATTAAATCGAAGTAATAATCTGGATTAGCTTTCAATTCAGGATTTATTCCGCCTGTTACGCATATTTCGTCTATACCGATACTTTCTACGCCTTCCGAAATTTTCTCGATTATCTTATCGTAATCCAGTAAAAAAGCGTCTTTAGAATTTTTTGTTCTTTTGTATCCGCAAAATCTGCAATTTAAACCGCAAATATTCGTAAAATTAATATTTCTGTTAACGACGTAAGAAACTTTATCCGAATTAATTTTTTTATTTAGCGTATCTGCCGTAAAAATAATTTCATCGACGGCTTTCTCGTTCTGTTCTTCAAGCAGTATAATTAAATCATCGTTATCGAGTCTTTTACCGAATAAAGCTTTCTGTAAAATTTTCTGTAAAATATAGTCCTGTTCGATTTTATGAGTCTTATTATTCGACAAATTAAGCATTTTAATATATCTTCAATTTATTACTTAAAACTAATACATTATGCTTGAAGATAAAGCTTTTGGAAAGAAAAACTGCAGAAAAAAAATAGCAAGCAGAAAGTCTATCTTCCCTACGACGGCATTATCCGTATCAGGTTCAAAGGGTTGCGTGCTTTAACGGCTACGCTCTCAGCCATAGTTACAATAATACGGCACCCCTGTTTTATTGCATACCGATTAAAACATATGAACTATCGATATATTATAAATTATACCATTATTACTTTATAATTCCAACCAAAAAACTTTTGCTTTTATTATTGTAAACTTTAACGCAAAAAACTTTTACCGTTAAAACGTCGTGTTTTGCCGTTAAAGGAATAAAATTATAGGATAAAAAAACTGATTTTTTAATATGTCCGAATGTTCCGGTTCTTTTATTGACAAATTTTTCCGCTTTTTTAGCCGGAATTTTTAAAAAATTAAATTTGCCGGCATTTTTGTAAGCTATCGTTAAATTTTTGGAAAAATGATATATATTTCCGTGTTCTATCTTTACGAAATCTATATTTCTGTCCGTTCTCATGCCGTTCATTATTACTTTATTTTTATTGCGGTACGTTAAATAAAAACCGCCTTTATTCATTATATAACCGCTAATCGACGCTTTTACGTAATTTTTAAAATATTTTACGGAATCGACGTATGCCATAAGTTTATTCAATCTTGCCTTGTCTTCCGAATATAACTTATTCCATAAAAACACGTTATTCCTGTCATGCTTATATTTTGCCGGATTAACTATTTTTATATAAGTAACTACGTCGTTTTTACTTATAGTCTGTCCTTTTGCCTTTAAATAAAGCGCATAAATTATAGGATTTGAAGCATAAACCCCGTTGCAGGCCGTATTGCCGTTTCCGTCGGCAAACGACTTTCTGACCGACGCCGGATTAAAATTAAGAAATAAAATTGCCGATAACGTTAAAGTCAATAATAACGAGGTCTTAAAAATAGATATACCCTTTTTAATCATTTTATCCTCGGTCATTTTATAATGCTCCTTGTGTTTTTTAAATTTTTAATGAATTTACTTAATTTTAATAAAATTTATTATAATTTGTCAAATCAATAAAATATTACATATTAAATAATACATTTTGCTTATTTAAAAGATCAGAAATTTTTTTTCTGCGAGTTCGATATAATCCTGCTTTGTAGTCCCGCTTCCGCAAAATAGGTCAAGAACTACATCTCCTTTTCTAAAATATATCTCTTTTTTAAATTCATCTATATGGGTATCAAGGAAATATTCGACTAATTGCCTAACTATAAATTTGCTTATTCAGGCATAATATACAACCCCTTTCTTTTGCGTTAACTTATTTGCGAAAAATTCCAAATCATGACAATAATCCGACCTATCTTGATTTTTTCTAATGTGAAATATTACCGGTTTAACTATGTTCCATATCTTAACTATTTCTTTCCCTTGAAATTTTACAAGTTCCTTAAATGGCAATAATCCCGCATTAGAAAGGAATGCAATTCGGTCGTAAGCCACACATATTTCTTTTATTTTTTCAATATCATTATCGGGAATATTGTTAATATCCGGTATGCCTTTTGGAAATGATTCGTATAACCATGCCCTTATTCTTCTTAATCGAGCCGTACCTATCTCGTCGAACATTTCTAAAACTGCATGCAATCTTCTAAAATTTAAGCTTTCATCTAATTGCTTTTTTCCGTAAATCAATCCTATCAGAAGCAAAATGAATTGCAATAAAGGACTTAAATTTATTAAATCATTAAGAATTTTATCCACTATCCACTATACCTAATATTGTTTATATTTTTTGAGTTATTGTTTGTTAGTTAAATTAAGATGTTAAAATAATTTTAGCATCTGTTGCTCCTATTACAGAATACGGCAAACTTAATTCTTCAGCAACACTTTCAATAACTTTAAGAATATCTATCCGTAATTTATCCGATATTAAATTGTCTCGAAAATTTTTTATATTATTCATAGTCTTTGGAATATTCCATGTTACCATCGTTCTTTTTTCCGGCATATAAATTTTTCCGTCCTGATCACTATGATGATAAGACCATTGCAAATCCCATTTCGGGAATATATATTTTTCTATACGAGTTATTGCAGCCTTGAGAAAATTTCTCCTAATAAAATCAATATAATCCCTATGATTTTCAACATATGCCGCATATCTCCACTCGCCGGTAATAATATTCATTTGTATAGCTCCATTTTCGGCATGTATAATATAAGGATCGGAGACGGCATACTGGTTGGTTCCGATATCGGCATATCGATTTACAGACTCAATGAAAGACTTGTTTTGTTCAACGCCTGAGCCTGTTAATACATGAATTATAGGTAAAAAGTTTCCTTTGCTCCTTGACCCCATCTTTTTGAACAATTCCGCAAGATTGGGCATCCATATATCGTTTTCTTTTGATACAAGAACACCGTCTCTATCAGTGAATATTGCCGATATACAGGATTCGGAAGCATATTTATAAAATTCAATAAATCCCTGAAAAAAATCATGCTCGCATATCCTGCCGTTCGCAGTTTTAGAAATATATTTTATTACTTCTTTTTGGGCGTTAGACGGCGCACCTATTAATCCAAGCCCTTTAATTGTCAAAAATGGTAAGTCATTAACGCCGTCGCCTATTGCGGCAATAGATTTTAATGAAGTTTTTTTTTCGGTAGAAAATTGCAATAAAGCAATATCTTTTGTTATAATTGAAACATCTACTGCATCAGGCGATGCCGATATATAAATTGGTCTATTTTCCGCATACTCGTTAAACATTCCGTTATGTACCATTATTTTATTTTCGTATATTATATCATATTTTCTAATTATTTTATTCATCTTCCGCTCCGCTAATGTTTCAATAATTTTATATAATAGTTGTAATACTTATATACCCGCATAATATAAATCTCGGTCTGCCGGTACGGCGGAATTATAAATTTGCGGCGGTTTTTGATATATACAGTGCGGACGGAATCGGGGCCAGCGTTATAACAGGCTAAAGCGGGGACAGGTCTGAAGCCGAAACGCTTAAGACAGAAATGAAGATATTTTGCGCCGGCTACTATATTCGCCTGCGGATTTCTAATATTCATATCAAGTTCTTCGCCAGTTTTAGGCATTACCTGCATAAGACCGACGGCGCCTTTAGGACTTAACGCCATGATATTAAAACCGCTTTCGGCTTTTATAACTGCTATAAAAAAAGAAAGCGGTATGCCGTATTTTTTTGAAGCATAGACTACGGTTTCGGCCAATCTTTTTTGATTTAAGCTTTCGGCATATGCCGGACTTGAACAGACTATAAAATTTAATAAAAAGATGCAAAGCAAAGCAGAAAAGTTAAAAAAGGGAGCCGAAAACTTTTTAAAAAATCTTTTGACGAATAAAGAAATTAATAGCATTGCCGATACCTAAAATTAAAATTATTAAAGTTATTTTAGCAAATTATTCATAATCTAACGGGCAGTTTTATAAATTTTACGCCGCCGTAATCGTTTTTATATAACGCTTCTATAAATAAAACCGTTTTTCGCAAAGCCGATTTCCCCCCGCTTTTTCTATACTTTGAAATGCAGATAAGTTTTCCTTCTATTCTGCTAAATCCCGATAAAATAAAATAATTTTTGCCGCCTTGTTTCTTAATATTTGATTTAAAAGGTATTTCTATATAATTGTTTTTACTTGATTTTTTAAACAGCAGAGGCTTATATCTTAAAGGCAATTTGTAAAAATTAGAGAGCGAAAACGAAATAATTTCTAAATTGCCTGCATATTTAATGCCGTTTATCTTTAAAACTATTTTACCGCCGTCGGCCCTGGCGGTTTTGTTTAATTTAATAAATACCGGCGTTATTTCTTTTTCTTTTTTATTTGATGCATTGGCAGGTGCAGCCATATTTAAATCTTTATCCACGCCTTTAACTTTAACCGATTTAATATTTCTTACTTTAATGTTTGCATTATCGGTATGATTTTTTGTATTTTTTTTAATTTTATCCGCAATGCCGTGTTCTCCAATCATAAAAGACGGTTTAATATAGTAATTATTCAAGCCGGTTTGCTTAATTTTGTCCTTTTGCCCGTATGTTTCCGAACGCTCTAAATTCTTAATTTTTTTTCCCGAAACTTTGTTTAATTTTAAAGAATAGTATAATACGCTATTTTCCAGCGCTTTTTTAAGGTTTTCATTTTTTTTTGAAAAAGAGCCGCTTCCGTTGCTGCCGCTTTCTCCGTTATTATAAGTATATGCGGAACTATTTTTATTTCTAAATAAAGAATTTGAAGCGCATCCCGAAAGAAAAAATTGCATCGATAAAATTAATGCAAAACATAAAATATATATATTTATGTTATTATATTTAATAAGTTTTTTTATTATTTTTATGTCTATATACTTATTATTGATTTTCATTTTTTTTATTTTTAGTTATGATTTTAGTTATCGCAATATAAATCGATTTATATTGCGATAACTGTTACGGATTAATGCCGCTAATGTTCAATTTTATTAATCTATCCCCGTATAAAATATGAAATGAAAGTCTCATATTAGCATATCCCGACGATTGCGACGGATACCCGCCGCCCGAACCCCTTTCATCCTCTTTTTTAAAAATAATTATGTTTTTTATTATTTTATAAGGCATATAATATTTGTTATGGGGCGTTTTATTTATAACCGGAATTTCTTCTAATTTATCCGGCGTGTATCCGTTGAAAAAATTGCCGCCGTATTCTTTATACAGATAGACGTTTCTTACGAAAAACTTTTTGTTTGAATTATTAGTCAGCTGATACTGCAGGTAATAAAAATTTTTTATTCTGCTTACGGAAACTGCCGTCAGCGTTATTCCGTCTTCTGTAACGGATTTGTTAATTTTTTTTCTGTTAATCATAAGTATCAGATCCATAACGCTGCGTTTTTCTTTTTTTAATTCTTCGGCTTTCTTGCTTAAAGACGCTTCCAGAGTTTCATATTTTTTAAACAAAACCGTTTTTAATCCGTCTAATTTATTTTTTACGTAGTTTTTAACAAAAACATTTTTTATCGTATTTGCGATGTTTAAGTTATATGTGACGGATTTGGCGTTTCTTATCCTTAAAAGCACGTTAACAAGACCATATTTTGTATATATTTCAAGATTGCTGGTTTCTTGATAGTCGTACGTAATTGGTTTTATAAAAATCTGCCTGCCGACTATCTGTTCCGAAAAAGCTCCCGTATTGCCCAGCGCAACGTCCAACGGTATAACTGGAAGGGTTATAACGGAAACATAGCCCTGCGCAGTGTTTAATTTATAAATTATGCCGGATTTTATTCTTAACTTATGTACCCAGAGTTTTTTTCTCAGCGTATATTTTTTTAACGGCGAATAGTTTACCGCATATGAAGACGCGGCGGTAAAATTTATATAATATGCAGTCATTAAAAAAGAGAACAGAAAGAATAATATATAATAAATATTAATGCGATTATTATTATTGTAATTATAATTAATATAATTACTTATATTGTTATATTTAAGCCTAAACTTTAACTTATAATTACAATTTGAATTTGAATTTAATTTCAAAATATTTCCTCCTTTTTACGGTTTCATGCTATTTTCTTCGTTATTGCCGCCGTTATATTTTTCTAATTTATTAAACATCTTGAGCTTGGAACCGCTGACCCTTATTTCAAAAATTCTTACGTATAAACCGTGAAGTCCCGCTAAAAATAAAAAAAGGTTTAAAACGTATAATATTACTGCCGCAGGATAAAGTTTAAAAGAATAGGCGATAAATGCATAAAACGAATTTATGCAATATTTAAAATTTATATTAGTAAAATAAAAAAGAGCGAATAAACCGCCGAATACCAAAAAAGCTATTTCTGCAATGTCTAAATCGTCCCCTTGGCCTCTTCCGTTTCCGCCGTAACCGTAACCGCCCATAATATTTATCTAACCTCCAATCTTATTATTTCAAATTTCAAAACGCGTCCGTTCTTAACCGATAATTGCTATATACTCCTCTACTCCTCACGCAACTTTAGACAAATTTGATAAATTTTAATAATAACAAAACTAATCGAAATAGCTCTTTGTCTTGGGTCTGTATATAGGATGAAGATATACTATCCCGGGTCCTTTTACATCGCCGCCTGAATACACTCTGTAAACGGCTTGATTTAATTTTAAATTTGCAAAAACGTCGGTATCGAAAGACGGCATTTTTTCGTAAGTCTTTGTAGTTCCCTGAGAAATAGTATTGTCGTCGGACAGCAGTTTTCCGATATATGGATTAAAAACCGCCCTGTCGTCCTGCTCGGTTATATTTTCCGTAATTTTAAGCTTATACTCCTTATCGCAAATTTTAGATGCTTTTTCCCAGAT
>JAJYWW010000196.1 GCA_021791295.1 bacterium
TTTTAGAAGAAAAAACGGTTAAAAATTCTAAATTAGAGCTATAGCGTATTATTTCTTTTCCATAATCGTCGTTCTGTAAGTCTCCGATATATACAAGATTTTTAATTCTGCCGGTATCGAGACCGGTAATTATTTCTTTAAAGCTATAAGCATTGCCGGAAGGATAAACGCCGGCAGTTAAAAGCCCTCTATAGTTCGACGGCTTCACGAGAGGAAACAAATACACCGACTTTTCCTGCTCGCGCAAAAATTTAACAATTTCCTGCAATATTAAAAAATCCTTATCCATATCTATAGAAGACATTAACGAATCTCCTATTATAAATGAAATACAGCCTGCATCCGCTATTACTTCTATAATTGATTTACACTCGTCGTCTAAATCCGTTTGTTTTTTATTTAGGCTCATCCGCATTTTATTTAAATATGTTTCAAAAAATGATCCGTCTATATCTTTTTTAGAGCAGGCAATGTCCTCAAATCTGGAAAAAGAACGAACCCTTTCTGCTTTTCCCGTTTTTGGATTTATTATAAAAAGCCTTCCTCCATGCTCTCTGCGCGTTTTTAAAATATCATATGCCGCAAACGGAATCTCATCTTCTATACTGCCAAAATACAGCATGACTTCTGAATTTTTAATATCGTTTATATCGAAATTTTCTTCAGTAGGAAATAATTTTTTAAAATCCAACAAATTTTTTCTATATAGTTCGGAAGCGGCAATATCAAAATGCTTTAGTTTTAAAGTATTCTTAATAAATTCTAAAGAAGCTTTACCTCCGTTAATTGAAATACTCGGCGAAATCAAAACTGCCGTAGCCTCCCCTGCATTATTAGCTTGGATACCCTTAATTCTTAAACTAAACTCTTCCGCAGCTTTTTCTAACGTAACTTCTTCCACGGCCGACTTTTTCTTGATATATGGATTAGCAATATAATAGCTTTCACAGTCGCCGTTAATTGCGGAATAGAAAAAACCGGATTTACAAAGATATCCTCCGAAAGGAGCAGCCGTCCTTACTAAAGATTCATCGTGCCCATATCTGTAATATTCTATTCTGCAGGCGGCGGAACATTTATCGCAAATCGACGAAAACGGCTTTTCCTGCCAGTATCTTTCTTTAAATTTTGAAGGTTTTGAAACTAAAGCGCCTACCGGACATACTTCAACGCAGTTGCCGCAATAATAGCAGTCTAAACGATCGGGTTCAACGGAAATTTCTTCAAAAGAACATCCCTCCGCAGGCTGAGAACCGAGCAGAGTTTTAGTATCAGTTTTAAGTCCTATATAACCGTTATTGCCCTTGTCTTTCATCTGAAAAAACGGATTGCCGTACATGTCGCCGCAAACCCTTATACACCTTGAGCACAAAACGCACCTTGTAGCGTTGTATTCTATTAAATCGCTTTTAAATATTTTAGTCTTATCGGGATATATTTTTTTGTCTTTTTGAATAGTTACGCCGAATTCAAACGTTAAATCCTGCAAGAGGCAGTCTCCCGACTTGTCGCAAACCGGACAGTCAAGCGGATGGTCTAATAAAAGTTGCGAAATAATCTCTTTTCTTATTTCCCATAATTTTTCCGTTTCGGTATATATTTCATAACCTTCTTTTACTTTAGCAACACATGACGGGAGCGGATTTTTAACGTCTTTAACCTCCACGACGCAAACCCTGCAGGAACCGATAGGTTTGATTCTTTTAAGATAGCACAAAACGGGTATTTTAATTCCCGCCTGAGAAGCGGCTTCTAAAATAGTCAATCCGGACTGAGTTATAATTTTTTTTCCGTTTATAGTAATTTCTATATCCATAATGATGTCCTAATCCTCAAACTTAACAAGCATAAGATAATAGCATCTCATACATCTTGTCGCTTCATAAGCCGCATCGTCGCTCGTAAAACCTTTCTCGGCTTCTTCAAAACTTTTTATGCGTTCTTTTACAGGTTTAATTATCTGCTTAGGCGCAAAATTACCGGGAGGCATATCGGCATTTTTAATTATTTCGTTTTTATCGTAAACGCCTATAGTTTCAAACAGATTTTCAAACATGCAATCGTCCGTCGGACTAAAAGCGCCGGTTCTAATATACTGGTCTATTCTTCTGGCGGCATTTTTGCCGTCCCTGTTTGAATCTACTATACTTATAGGTCCGGTTAAAGCGTCGCCTCCTGCAAAAACGCCGGGCATGTCCGTCATAAAAGTAAATTTATCGGCAGATATAGTTTTCCCTTTAACTATTTTTATTTCAGGAACGCCCTTTAAACAGTCAAAATCAGGTATCTGCCCTATAGCCATAATAAAATCGTCTGTTTCTATGTCAAAATCGGAGTTCGGCACTTCTACAGGACTTCTTCTTCCACTTGCATCTATTTCCCCCAGTTTCATTTTTCTGCATCTTACGCCTGTAACTCTGCCGTTTTCGTGAAGGATAGCGACCGGATTAGTCAAGAATTCAAACTTAACTCCTTCTTCCATTGCCGTTTCAAGTTCGTAATATGCCGCGGGCATCTCTTCTTTGCTTCTTCTGTAAACTACCGTTACGTCTTTATACCCTACCCTTACGGCCGTCCTGCAGCAGTCTATCGCTACGTTTCCGCCTCCCTCTATAACGACTTTTTTACCTATATCAATTTTTTGTCCGAGAGATACTTTTCTTAAAAATTCGACCCCGTCAAAAAAACCTATTAAATTATCATTTTCGCCGGGCAAATTAATATTCTGACCTAAATGAGCTCCTATTCCAAGGAATACGGCTTTAAATCCCTGTTCGAAAAGGTCTTTTATAGTAAAATCTTTCCCAAGTTTGCTGTTTAATTTATATTCTATTCCGGTGGAAAGTATGTAACCGATTTCCGCGTCTAAAAATTGCTTTGGAAG
>JAJYWW010000151.1 GCA_021791295.1 bacterium
AATAAAATAGGGAATCCCGACGATAAAATCGAATTAAAATCTAACGAGAGGGTTTTGGTTTTAATCAGTTCAAATCCGGATTCGGCAAGGCTTTTAAGGATAGGTTCAAAGCTTGCGGGAAGGCTTAATTCCAATTTTTACGTTCTTCATATTAATTTAAAACAAAGGGAAAAAAATAAATCGGATGATTATAAAAGGTATCTTTCAAAAAATATTTCGGTTGCGGAAAATTTAGGAGCCGCGGTTTTTAGTTTTCAGTCAGACGATGTTGTTTCCGGCGTTATAGATTTTGTTAAAAGCAATAATATTTCTCATCTTGTAATAGGAGCGACAAACGAAAAAAGAAAATTTTTCGGCATATTTCCAAAGAAAAGCATAGTGAACCGCCTTATAGACAGTTTGCCGAACATTTCTTTCCACGTCATTCCGACAACTTCGGCAGGCATTTAATTTTAACAAGATAGTATTTAAAACAATTTATATCACAATGTCCGTCGCATCGGCGTCAATCGTCTTCCCCGTAATCCTTGCCCTTTCCCCATAACGTTTTAAGCCGAATTTTAATTTCTTTTTCTTTGCCGATGTTTTCCGGACGATAGTATATACGCGACGAAAGTTCTTTCGGAAGATAAGTCTGCTCGGTAAAATGGTCTTTATAATCGTGTGAATATTTATAGCCTTTGTGATAATCAAGGTCTTTCATAAGCTTTGTTGGAGCGTTTCTCAGGTGGAGAGGAACTGCGGCGCCCGGAAATTTTTTAACGTCGCTTAAGGCTTCTTCGATTGCAAGATAGCTTGCGTTGGATTTCGGGCAGGCCGCAAGATATGTTGCTGCCTGCGACAGAATAATCCGAGCTTCCGGCATACCTACGGTATTTACGGCGTTAAAACAGCTTACCGCTAAATTAAGCGCGTTCGGTTCGGCGTTTCCGATGTCTTCGGAAGCCAAAATTATCATTCTTCTTGCTATAAATTTTACGTCCTCTCCCGAGTCCAGCATCTTGGCAAGCCAGAAAACCGCTCCGTCGGGGTCGCTTCCCCTTAAACTTTTTATAAAAGCCGAAATAGTATTGTAGTGTTCTTCGCCGGTCTTATCGTATCTGGATTTTCTAAGGTAGGCATTCTCGACGGTTTTTGCGGTAAGAACTATATTATCTTTATCATCAGGTTTTGCAAGATTAACAGCCATTTCGAGAGCGTTCAGCATAATTCTCGCATCGCTTCCGGAATACCTTATAAGAGCGTTTCTGCCGTCTTTTTCAAGTATAATTTTCTTTTTATTTAAAACGTCGTCCGTATTAAGCGCCCTGTCTATAATAAGATTTAAATCTTCCTCGAATAAAGGGTTTAAAGTAAATACGGTTACTCTCGATAAAATCGGCGAGTTTATTTCAAATGACGGGTTTTCGGTCGTAGCACCGATTAATATAAGGCTTCCTTCCTCTACGGAATGAAGTAGCAGATCCTGCTGCGACTTATTAAAACGGTGAATTTCGTCTATAAAAATAATTAACGGTTGTTTGTAGTGCTTAAAGCTTATGTTTGCCTTATCTATAATTTCCCGCAGTTCTTTGACGCCGGAAGAAACGGCGGAAATCTTATAAAATTCGTAACTTGCGGCATTTGCGATAATGCCGGCAAGAGTCGTCTTTCCGCTTCCAGGCGGTCCCCATAGTATCATCGAGCGGATAAAACCGGAATCGAGCATATTCTTTAAAGGTTTGTCTTTGCCGAGAATATGCGTTTGGCCTATAAATTCAGAGAGAGTTTTAGGCCTCAGCCTTTCTGCAAGCGGCGGCAAAAAACTGCCCGCAGTTTTACCGCCGGAAGTTTTTTCTTTTATTTTATCGTCGTCGTCATTATTGCCGAATAGATCCATACTTATATATTACCATAAGATACGATAATATATAAAAAATATTGTAAAAGGTTCTACCTGAAGTTTTCTTCTATTTTAGCAAATTTATAAACGGCGAGGGAGCCGAACCATGCTATAATTAACGTTGCCGCAATTATTCCGCCTAACATAGAAAACGAAACGTTTTGTATAAAATTCCAGACTGGAGAATGAAGGTCGAGTTCCATCGCAATGACTTGAAGCCATTCCAAAGTTCCTATGCATAATGCTAAAAAAACGGATATGCTTGTTATGGAAATATTGTAAAATATTTTGCGTACGGGATTAACAAATGCCCAACTGTATGCAAACTGCATTATTACCCCGTCCGTAGAATCTAAAAAAATCATGCCCGCGGAAAATATGAGAGGTAAAATAAATACGTCTATTAAAGGATGACCTGAAAGGGCAAACATTGCCGACATCGAAAGTATCGCAACCTCTGTTCCTGTATCGAATCCTAATCCGAAAAGAATACCGACGAACAGCATCTGCCAACTGGAAGTTATAAGTTTCATTATCCTATGAAAGTATCTGTACATAAAGCCGCGTTTTAAAAGCTCTTCCTCTAAAGATTTATCCTTATATTTTTTAAAATTTTTTGCAATTTTTATTATGCTTAAAAGTATTGCTATATTCATAATTGCGATTAAATACAGGAAAAGAGCCGATACTCCGGTACCTATAACGTTGCTGATTTTTGTAAAAGCCGGATAGGATTTTACGACGTATGCTCCTATCGAAACCGTCATAAAAGTAAGCAAGAAAACCGATAAAGAATGTCCGACCGAAAAGAAGAATCCGACGCCTACCGGTTTTTTCCCGTCGTTCATTAATTTTCTCGTCGTGTTGTCTATCGCCGCAATGTGGTCTGCGTCGAGCGCATGTTTTATGCCGAAGAAAAAAGCAAGCGCGCCTAGGCTTAAAAGTTTTGGAAATACCTGAGACCTGTCGATTAAAATAGCCGCAGAAACGAATAAGTAGGA
>JAJYWW010000120.1 GCA_021791295.1 bacterium
TAAATTTTAAAACCGAACTCTCTTTTTGTGCTATATTTATTATCAGGCAAAGTTTTATTGACTTTTTTGAAATAAAGAGGGTATAATTAATATTGCAATAAATAGAATAAAGAATAAACCATTCTACTAATTACGCAATATCATTTTTCGGGACGTGGCGCAGCTCGGTAGCGCACCTGCATGGGGTGCAGGGGGTCGCAGGTTCAAATCCTGTCGTCCCGACCATTAAAAAATATCAAATAGAAGATCTAAGAGTTAAAAGATTTACTTAGATATTTCTGAATTACATTTTAAGCTGCCGAAATTTCACTCGGAATCGGAATAACCGCGGATAATTTCTTGGGCGGTTAAATCGTATTTGTTGTGGACGGATTCGACGTTTCCGTTGCCTTCATATTCTTCTATCTTTGCATATACGGCGATTTTATAAAAAGCCGCAAACATAGACAGGTAAAAGCCTCTCCATCCGTCTAAGTAGCCTTTTCTGCTTATGTATTTATTAAAAAAAGTTTTTGCGGCTATAAATAAAACATATGGTTTACTGCGGCGCTTTCTCAGAGGTTTATTGTTTTCGTCAAGTTCGCCGACCTGAGCCGCTTCTATAGACGTATAGCGGTTAAGTTTTTCCAGAAACGATGCGATACAGTCCGATTCAAAATGCACTATACCCGTTTTTATATCTTTATAGCTAAGGTCGATTATTACGGCATCGTCCGCAGGAACCAAAAACCTGTGAATCCTTGGGCGTATGCTTAGTTTGCTTTTTTTAAAGAAACGCAATTGTAAATTTTCAGGTCCGTATCCTGCGTGCTTAATTAATTCTCCGAATAAATAGTTCAGCCTTGGCATGCGGACTGCGTCGCATCTATTTTCTGAGGCTATTTTAATCAAAATTAAACTGAGTTCTTTCGGTATCAATTCATCGGCATCGACTAACAAAACCCACTCGTTTTGGGTCATGTCAAGCGCAAACTGTCTTGCAGGATCTGCATAACCTACTCTTTCAAAATAAAATATATTTTCAGTATATTTTTTTGCTATTTCTACCGTCGCATCGTCGCTATGCATATCGACTATTACGACGTCGTTTGCCCACTCCACCGTCTTAAGGCATTTCTCGATATTTTTTTCTTCGTTTAAGGTATTTATTATTACCGATATTTTTTGTTTTTCCTTTATCATAAATGGCCTCTATCGTATTATATTAATAAAAAATTTTTTTAATATAGTCAAAAATTGGATTTAATGAAGGCTTTGCATAAATCAGGGGTTTGCCGTATGTATTTTGCTCGTTTTCAAAAGAAATAGACAGAACTTCAGGGTTAAAATTACTCGGCCGCGTTTGAAAATATCCAACGGGAATACAGCCTGCATGCCAAGCTTCGGGAACTTTTTCTGTTTCATAGCCGTAACCGAGCGAATTTTCGGAGCAAAAACAATATTTATATTGTTTTAACAGTTCAAGTTTGCTTCCTTCCCATTTTTGTCCGGCATAACCGTAAATATCGACCGGTTTAACTTTTTTTAAATTTTCTATGACGTTATTTCTTGGAAATCTCAAATGTCCCGCCATTACGCAAACTGCGTCTTTCCTGCCGCCGTTATCATCATGCAAAGGATTTGCAAGTTTTTCTGGAGACAGAGGTTCGCCGAATCTGGAATAATATTTTTCCGGCATGAAAAATTCTTCGTATTTTATAAAGTTGTACCAGTAAGGAAATTGACATCCCCCAGGATCTACTATTTCGGGCCAGGAAGTCAATCTGTGGATATTGTGTTTTATTAATAACTGCCCAAACCAATTCCAATATATAGAATCGAGATTTTCATGGGAAACGGCTAAAATCTTTTTATTCTTAGGTATCCCGAAGATTAAATTAAAATTATTTTTATCGTTATCGGTCGATTTTATCCAGCGGTTTAATGTTTTTAATATAGATTTGTGCCTTGAGAAATTATAAAGTAAAATAAGGTCTGCTTCTTTTATGCCGCTTATTTCGACTTCTTCGTTTAAAGCCTTTTCTATTATTTTTAATAAAAATAATTCGTTTTTATCTTTAATAATTTTCCAGCAGTTCTTTATATTTATTTTTATCATCTTGAGCTATTTTAATTTAATTATAAATCGATATTAATTTTATAAACCATTATATATTATATAGGGTTATAAGCTGTTTTTTGTTTAAGATTAAAAACGCGAAAGATTTATAAATTTTATTTTTAAATTATAGACCATTTTTAAGCGAAAATAAACTTAAAAAATAATAATCGGCTCTACTTAAAATTAACAAAATAAAAATTAATTTTTAATAAACATACAATAAAATACCTTTATTATTTTAAATATATGTTGTAAAATTTAATATAAATATAATTGTATATATTAAATATGAAGGAAAGTAAAAATACGTCATAATTATTTTATTTTATAACAACATAACAAAATCAAAAAGCGCGGCGGGAGGAGAGGTAAATTTATGAGCAGTTTGTTTAAGTCCGGCAAACAAAATACCGATCGTATTAAATCAAACGGTTTTAATGGCATTACCGTGATAACTTCAATATTGTACGCTGTAGTTGCAATATTTTTTATAGTATTTTCGCTAATCCGATACGACAAATTATTAATTGTTTCTGCAGTAATTTTTTCTGCCGTATTTTATTTTTCCATTTTTCTAATCAATAGGTCTGTTAAGAAAAAAGCCGAAATAATCAATAATTTTATAGACGATTTTCTTTATAAAGATAAAGATTTGCGCAAAAACATGCCGCAAATTAATTTTTTCGGTTTAGACGGCAAGGTAAACGAACTTTTTAAAAATCTTTATAATATTTTTATAAAATCTGTAG
>JAJYWW010000195.1 GCA_021791295.1 bacterium
TTTAAAGCGGTGATTACCGCATTGATTGCCGCCGTAAGGGCTTTTTCGCTGTCGGCTTTAGTAAGCTTTGACGATTTTGCGATTGCATCTACTAATTCTGCTTTTGTCATACCAACTTCCTCCTTTCGTTTTAAGGGTTTAGATTTTTTAATTTAGTTAAGCGCCTTTTAAAATATACGTTTTTAGACGCTTCATTAAAGCATATATAATATATATATGTTTTTTAACCGTATGTCAACAAAAAAATGCATAATTTAATAAGATTTTTTTGTATTTAAATCTATTCTCCCCTTGAACTGCCCGAACCGGCGGCATATTCCGTCTCGTAAAGAAGGATAGGCTGTCCGCCGTTAATTATTACATCGTCGTTTATAACGCATTCTTTAATAGTCGGATCAGTCGGTATTTCATACATAACGTCCAGCATTATGGATTCCAGTATAGTCCTCAGTCCTCTAGCGCCGGAACCGTGTTTTATAGCTTTTTTTGTAATTTCTTTAATTGCGGAGTCGGTAAATCTCAAGTTTACGTTTTCAAGCTCAAACAGTTTTTGATACTGTTTTATTAATGCATTTTTAGGTTTGGTTAAAATTTCGACTAAGGCTTTTTCGTCTAATTCCTCAAGCGTCGCAACCACCGGCAGTCTTCCAATGAATTCGGGAATTAAACCGTATTTCAATAAGTCTTTAGTTTCCGTCTGTTTCATTATTTCGTATGGATTTGACGCTTTATCCGAACCCGCCGCGGCGTTAAAACCGATAGGCTGTTTATGTATTCTTTTTTCTATAATTTTTTCCAGTCCGTTAAATGCGCCTCCGCAAATAAAAAGAATATTGCTTGTATCTAATCTTATGAATTCCTGGTGAGGATGTTTTCTGCCGCCTTTTGGCGGAACGTTTGCGACGGTTCCTTCGATAATTTTTAAAAGAGCCTGCTGGACCCCTTCACCCGAAACGTCTCTCGTTATTGAAACGTTATCCGTTTTCTTTGCTATTTTATCTATTTCGTCTATGTATATTATGCCTTTCTGCGCTTTTTCAACATCGTATTCCGCATTCTGCAAAAGCGAAAGCAAAATGCTTTCTACGTCTTCCCCGACGTAGCCGGCTTCGGTAAGCGTCGTGGCGTCTGCAATGGCGAACGGAAGGTCCAGCATGCGCGCCAGGGTCTGGGCAAGCAGGGTCTTTCCGCTTCCTGTAGGCCCGATTATGAGAATATTGCTCTTCTGCATTTCGACGTCCCCGATACCGCTTTTATCGTTAACGCCGCGCAAAACGTCTTCGCTCTTTGCGCTTTTGATGAATTTGCCCTGATTAGGTTTATCGTTTTTTTTAAACGAAAGATTATGTTCCAAACGTTTATAGTGGTTATAAACGGCAACGGAAAGAACTTTTTTCGCTCTTTCCTGTCCTATAACGTACTGATCCAGAAAAGCTTTTATTTCCGCAGGTTTATAGAGATAATTTTCTACCTTTACCTCTGCGGGAACAGGCTGAACTTCATCGGATATTATATCGTTGCAGAGGCTTATACATTCGTCGCATATATATACCGAAGGTCCGGCAACGAGCTTCCTTACCTCGTCCTGCGATTTTCCGCAGAAAGAACAGTAAAGTTCTCTTTCGTAACCGTCGTCGTTGTTATTTCCGTTATTTTTTTTAGCCATTTTTATTATCCTCGGTATTATTCAGTATTATATTAAATCTTTTTTACTTCTTTAATCTCTTTTTTTTCTACTACTTTATCTATAATGCCGTATTCTACAGATTGAGTTCCGCTCATAAAAAAGTCTCTTTCGGTATCTTCCCTGATTTTATCGATATTTTGCCCCGTATGTCCGGCAAGTATCTGATTTAATTCTTCGCGCATCCTTAAAATCTCCCTTGCCTGAATATCGATATCCGTAGCCTGACCCTGAAAACCGCCGAGCGGCTGATGTATCATAATTCTGGAATGAGGCAGGGCAAATCTTTTTCCTTTGGCTCCCGCCGCAAGAAGAACGGCTCCCATGCTTGCCGCCTGTCCCATGCACAAAGTAGATACGTCCGGCTTAATGTACTGTATGGTATCGTAAATAGCAAGTCCGGCGGTTATAACGCCTCCGGGGGAATTTATATATATGTTTATGTCTTTTTCGGGGTCTTCGGATTCTAAAAACAACAGCTGAGCAATTACGAGATTTGCAAAGGTATCGTCGATAGCCTCTCCTATGAATATAATTCTGTCTTTCAAAAGGCGCGAATATATATCGTAAGACCTTTCGCCCCTGTGGGTCTGTTCAACTACTATAGGTACAAGCGACATTTTATTTTTATTCTCCTTAAATATATTCTACTTTATTTTGAGCAAGAAAATCGAAAGTTTTGTCTTCCAAAAGCGCGTGTTTAAGATTTTCCTGAGCTTCCGGCGACGAATAAAAACCTTTGACTTCGTCTTCTTTCATATTCGATATTAATGCGGTGTTTTTATAAAAATCTTCTAAATCCGCATCCGCTACGGTTATATTTTCCTGCTTTTCGACGGCGGACAGCAAAAGATACAGCGCTATATCGCGTTTTGCCATTATTTTTAAAATTCCCATATATTCTTCGGACTTGCCGTCTATATTTTTATATTTACCCTGCTTTTTCATCTCTTCCAGTCTTGATTTTGCATCTTCTTCTACTATGCTTTCCGGAAGTTCGACGGGGTTAAGTTTGATCAATTCTTCGGAAATAGAAGCTCTCAGCGCATCTTTATATCTTTTTTCTTCGTATTCGTTAAGGCTCTTTTCTACGTATTTTTTAAATTCTCCGACATCTTTAAAATCTCCGAAATTTTTTATAGTTTCTTCGTTAAGTTCAGGCAGTATTTTCCTGTCGATTTCCCTAACGAAACCTTTTACCGTAACTTTTCTTTCTTTATCGTCGTATTCGAATGCGTCTCCTTTTTTCTTGCCTATGAATGCAGATTCAAAAGATTTGTCTATTATGCTTGAGTTTAAACTTATAGTATAATCCTTTGCGCTGTCTATTTCTTTTCCGTTTTCGTCTATAGTGATATAGTCTATCTTTGCAAAATATTTCCCGTCCGCGTCTATAACCGCCGAATCGTCAAGCTTTTCCTGGTCGGCAAGCCTTTCTAAAAGAAAGCTTATTTCTTCTTCAATTATTTTATCGGTAATTTCTCTTTTGTCTATTTTTTTTATTTTTAAGTCTAAATTTAAATCTTTAACTTCCGGCATTACGTCAAAAGATATGGAATACTCAGTATCGCTCTTTTTTTCCAGCACCGGCGTTCCTATAAGGTATATTCCTTTTTCGGAAATAATTTTTCTAAAATCCTGATTTAAAATTTCCGCCGCCGCTTCTTCTAAAAGTTCCGCTTCGTAATATTTCTTTATTATAGACATAGGCGCCTTGCCCGGTCTAAAACCTTTTATATTGGCTTTCTTAGCCGCTTCGGATAATTTTTTCTGCAGAAGTTCCTGCGTCCTGTTTTCGTCCAATTTTAAAGTAACGCTTTTTTTCACCGACGTTTCGTCTATTATAGCAATTTCGTTCGACGCATTATCCATAACCTGCGATGTTCTCCTGTTTTAATATTTATATTTTTATTTTTTATATATTATATTATATTTATATAAATTTGTCCTTATTATATTTATCCGACGAATATCGGACGTTTTGAAAGCATATCCGGCAATATAAGTTTTCTGTAAGGCATTCCTTTTGTTTCGGCTTTAATTTCTTTAATAAAATCGGCTTTATCTATGTTAAAATTCTTTCTTTCTTTATATCTGTTTCTAATCGACAGAACGCCGCTTTCAGCCTCTTTCTGTCCGACGACCGCTATGTACGGAACCCATTCTTCTTCGGCAAACATTATCTTTTTGCCCAGACTGAAATCCCTGTCGTCGATATCCGTCCTTATATCCGAGCCGCTGATTTCTTCTTTTAATTTAACGGCAATATCGGTAAACTTTTCGGATACCGGTATAATCCTGACCTGAGTAGGGCTTAACCATAACGGAAAAACCGGAATATCTTTTTTAAGGGCTTCTTCTATTATCAGATACATCCATCTTTCGATAGCCCCGACCGAAGAATGGCATATTATGCATCCGGCTTTTTCGCCCGTTTCCGCAGTAAAATTCAAGCCGTATCTTTTTGCGTCTTCAACGTCGAGCTGAACCGTAGAAAGCTGGCAGGAACCGTTTACCGAGTCCACGCCTTGAAATTCGTGTTTAAGCGCCCAGTAGTGCTTCATTTTGGATAAAACTTCGATGAGCGCAGGCTTTTTGGAGTATTTTAATAATTCTACGATTTTATCTTTATATTTTTCGTAATATTCTTTGACTATTCTAAAAACTACGGCGTATTCTATTCCGGTGCCTTCCGCAAGGTCGGCGTATGTTCTGTAAAGAGCCTGATATTCGTTGAACCCTTCTTCGAGATTAAGGCAAAAACTGTGTATATCCGGCATAGTGAAGCCTCTCAGCCTTCTTAAACCCGCTAATTCGCCGCTTTTTTCATACCTGAAACTTTTGGAAATTTCGTAAAATCTTAAAGGGAGGTGTTTATAGCTCATTTTAGTATCTTTAAGCATAGAAAAAAGACCGAAGTCTCCCGCAAACCTTAATACGAATTCTTTGGAAGGTGCAAATCCGCCGGTTTCCGATTTTTCGTCCGGCACTAAAACAGAATAGTGCCTTTCGTGAAAGGATTCTCCCTGCCCTTTTATCTCAGGTTTATTCCAGTTGTATATCAGCGGGGTTTCTATTTCCATGCAGTTTAAGCGGTTCAAAGCTATATCTTCCGCCCAATCGGATAAAAGCTTGAAAAGCAAAGTTCCTTTCGGGTAAAAGCGAAGATGCCCGGAATCGGAATTTTCTTCGTGGTCGGCAATCTCGAGACGCCTCATGGCGGAAACCGAAGGCGGCGTTTCTCCTTCTTTTATTTTAAATTCTTCATATGCGATTACCTTTCTGAGCGAAGGAAAATCCTTGAGCGATTTATCGTCTAAGACGCTTGCGTTTTTTAAATCAATTTTTGTTTCTTTGCCGTCGAAATTTAATATAAAAAATTCGCTTTCAACGTCTTTAACTACGTCTTCCCTTGTTTTTCTGTTTACGGAAGCCTTAACAGGCATATTTGCCTGCTCTTCTTCGGATAAATAAGTAATGTGCCTCGACGATTCGCTTAACGGATGACCCTTGCACGATATTTTAAAGCTCTTATACCATCCGAAAGGCGCTCTGTAAACCGGATAAAAGGCGGCTATTTCGTTTTTTAAAGACTCGAGCGTGGAAACTGCAAGCCTTGGGTCGGCAAGGCTGTTAGAAAGATGCGCATAAGGATATACTATGATTATGCGCGGTTTTAATTTGTCGGCTATATCTTTGATTTCGGTAAAAGCCTGTTTGACGATATCTTCGTTGTTTTTCGCGTCTCCTTTTTCTACCGTGCAAAAAACCACTAAAGGATCTTCAAAAAAGTTGCCGGTATCCCTAACGGCAGATTTGTCTATTTCTTCGGCAACCGGAGTTTTTCCTGTTAAAGAATAGTTAAAATCGTCGGCATGGATTATTAATAGCTGCATAAATTATAGTTTCAGTCGTTAGAATTAAAAATCGTTCGGCAGGCTTTCAAGCTCTTTTGCCGTAAACACCGGACCGTCTTTGCATACGTAAACGCTGCCTACGTTGCATCTTCCGCATTTTCCGAGTCCGCATTTCATTCTGTTTTCAAGAGTAGTTATTATATTTTCTTTACCGAAACCCATTTTTTCTTCAAGAGTTTTTAAAGCAAACTTAATCATTATAGGAGGTCCGCAGACTACCGCTATGCTGTTTTCTCCCTTAAGAGGAAGCTGTTCCAGAATGGTAGGAACGAAGCCGACTTTTCCTTTCCAGTCTGGAGTTTCTCCGCCCGGATCTACGGTTACTACAAATTCCGTATCTTTATGATTTCTCCATTCGTCAAAAATATTTTTATACAAAAGATCGCCCACGGTTCTCGCGCCGTATAGTATAGTAATTTTTCCGTATTTATCGCGCTCGTCGAGACAATATTCCATAATAGACTTAACCGGAGCCATGCCTATGCCGCCGCCGACGAAGACTATATCTTTGCCGTGCATTTTCGACGTATCGAAATAGTTTCCGTAAGGACCCCTGAAAGCGATTTTATCTCCTTCGTTTAGTCCGTTTAACCCTGTCGTAGCCCGTCCGGAAGTCCTAAAGCTGAATTCAAAATATTCTTTTCTTAAAGGAGAAGAAGCAAAACCGAAAGTTGATTCGCCCTCTCCTATCAGCGAAAATTCGCCGAACTGACCGGGAAGAAAATCTATGCTTTTTCCGTCAATAGTAAGGCGTATCGTTTTAGTGTCCGCCGTCTCCTGAATAATTTCTTTTATTTCCGCCAGTTTAGGCAAATAGATATTTTCCATTAACTATATGCTCCTGCTCTATAATATTAATATTAATTTATATTATTTTAAGTGATTACTTATGCCATTTCGGCTAAATTTTTCGCAACTTCTTTTATATCTATGTCTTCGGGGCAGTTTCTCGAACATCTGCCGCATCCTACGCATAAATATTTATCGAATTTTTCGCTGTAAATTTTGAATTTATGCATTAATCTCTGTCTGTATCTGTCGCCCTGCGTAACCCTCGGATTGTGTCCTGAAGTATGAAGAGTGAATATACCGAACTGACATGAATCCCAGTTGCGGATTCTCCTGCCTTCTTTAAGGTTTCCTTCGTCCTGAATATCGAAACAGTGGCATGTCGGACATGTATAAGTGCAGACTCCGCAGCCTATACACGATAAAAATCTTTCCTGAAAATAGTTATGCTCGAAATTTTTATCTAAAAAACTTTTAGTCTTTTCTATTTCAAAAATCTTTTTCCAATCCTTATCTGCCGGAACTTTGTCTTTGGCAGTTTCGGTAAATAAATTCGAATAAGCTTTTACAAGGTTTAGACCTTTTTCTCCGGTAACGATAGCAAAATATTTATCGCCGGATTTTTTAAGAAGAATGTCCGAACCGTAAGAACTTTCCGGAGAAAGCTGCATTTCCGTGCAGAAGCAATAGTTATCCGGTTTTTCGCAGGCTATTGAAATTATCGTTAAATTTTTAAATCTTTCGTTGAAGAATTCGTCCTTATAATCCCAGTTAAAAACTTTTTCCATTATAGGGCCGGCTCCGGCATCGCATGGCCTTCCCCCGAAAATAACGCGTTTTTGATTTGCGCCGGTTATATTTTGAAGACCGTCTTTAACTTCGGTATCTACTCCGGAAATTGAATACTCGAATAGAGTTTCGGTTTTAGGAAGAAGATATTCCTTATATGACATCTTAGGTAATAAAATATCTAAGTTTGCTTCTTCAAACCTGCTTATTTTTCCGTAAAAAGTATCGCCGTCTTTATCGGTCGGCGCTATAACTTCGTAATTGTCCGTTATAATCCCGTCAACAAATTTTTTAAGATTTTCCGAGGAAATTTCAAAATATTTTTCTTCCATTATAAACCGTCTCCAATATCTTATTTCTTATTTTATAAAGTCGTTGAAATCGTTTTCGCTGAATACGCCGAAAACGGGTTTAGCGTTGATATCCAATCCGGACTTGTAGCCAAAAAGATTATATACGTCTCTTGCCATTTTTTCATTTATTAACATTAAAGGAATATTGACGGGACATGCTCTTTCGCATTCGCCGCAGCCTATACACCTGCCCGAAAGGTGGTATGCCCTTATAAGATTCCATTGAGAATTTCCTGTTTCTTCGGAATTGGTATCTATCCACTGAGGCATATTTTTTTCTACTATGCATCTTGAGCAGAAGCAAAGCGGGCAAGCCTGCCTGCACGCATAACATTTAATGCATTTATCAAACTCTTTTGCCCAGTAAGCATTTTTTTCTTCGGTACTCATCGCCTCTAATTTTTCTATCTCCGCATAAGGCTTTACGTTTCCCGAAATGCTTAATTCCGGTTCTTCGGTTTCAACGAGAAAATCGTAAAGAACGGGCGTATGCTCCTGACATACGAGGCATTTATCGTACACCGTAGTTTCCGAAACTTTCGTTTCGCCTTTGTCTGCAAGACTTTGTTTTATTACGCCGTTGCACTGCAAGCCGATTATTTTTATGTTGTCTCTCGATAATTGATACTCCTGAATTAAGGCGTTGACGGCTTTTTCATCGCATCCTTTAACAGTTATCCCTATTTTTCCGTATTTTTTGACTTCCTGTTTCTTTAAAAATACTGCAAGGTCTTGAACTGCATTGCTGCTGAAAGTAAGCTTTTCAACCTCCTCCGGTTTCGTTATAAAAACGGGTCTAATTCTGTGCGGATTAGAACCTTTTGTATATCCTATTATAAGGTTCACTTCCCCGCTTTCGAGAAGATCTTTTGCAATTTTTTGCAGTTTTTCGTCTGTTTTTGTGTTTGCCATAAATATATCCTTTATTTTTTTGTAAATATATCCGTCGTTTTATCCGGCAGAGATTTAATTTTATCCGTAAATTCGTTAATTACGGCAACCCATTTGTTTCCTTCCGATGCGCTTATCCAAGAAAATTCCACTCTGTTTAAATCTACTCCGAGATAGCCGAGCAAGTCTCTAAACGTCGCATATTTTCTTCTCGAATGATAATTTCCGCTTGTATAGTGGCAGTCGCCCGGGTGGCATCCGGAAACTAAAACTCCTTTCGCTCCTTTTTTAAAAGCTTCCACTATAAAAAGCGGGTCTATTCTTCCCGTACACGGCAGTTTAATAACCCTTACGTTGTCGGAATATTTCATTCTGCTTGTTCCTGCAAGATCGGCGCCGTTGTATGTACACCAGTTGCAGACGAAAGCTATTAACCTCGGTTCGTTTTGACTGCCGGCATTAGTTACCGCCGTTTCTTCTTTTTGTTTTTCCTTTTCTACGTTCATATCTTCCATGTCTGAAAGACTCCTTTTTTTTCCGTTTTGTTAGACCGCTAATGATTTTATTTCTGCATATATCTGGTCGTCCATAAAGCCTTTGACGTCGATGGATTTAGAGAAGCAGGCGTTTACGCATGCTCCGCATCCGGTGCATAGTCCGGGATTAACGCTGGCTACGACTTTTACGACGTTGCCGCTTCTGTCTTTAATTTCTTTTCTGGTTATAGCATTATACGCGCAGACCCTCTGGCAGTAGAAACAGGCGACGCATGTCGCTTCGTTAACGCTCGATATAGTTCCTTCGACTTCATACTCGCTTTTTGAAAACAAGCCGAGTATTTTTGAAGCCGCCGCCGATCCTGAAACGACGGATTCGGGAATGTCCCTTGGTCCCTGCGCCATACCCGCAAGATATATACCTGCCGTAGAAGATTCCGCAGGTCTAAGTTTAGGATGAGATTCGGTTAAGAAACCGTATTTATCGTATGATATTCCAAGCATTTGCGCAAGTTTATCGGAACCTTTTTTAGGTATTACGCCGGTTGCAAGCACTACCATATCGGCTGCTATTTCAACCTGGTTGCCCGAAAGAGTATCAGCTCCTTTTACTATAAGCTTTCCGTTATCTTCATATATTTTAGACACCCTGCCTCTTAAATAAACGGCTCCGTCCTGCTCCATAGTTCCCCTGACGAACTCTTCGTATCCCTTGCTGGTAGATCTTATATCAATGTAGAAAACATAGCTTTGCGAGCCGTGAACCTTATGGGCAAAAAGCTTTGCGTGTTTTGCCGTGTACATACAGCATACTTTGGAACAATACGGAACTCCTTTTTCTGGGTCCCTAGAACCGACGCACTGAACGAAAACTATAGTCTGAGGTGTTTTTCCGTCGGACGGTCTTTTTATAACGCCTTCAGTAGGACCGGAAGCCGAAAGCAGCCTTTCGAACTGCAATCCCGAAACTACGTCTTTATATTTTCCGTAACCGTATTCTCCGTACATAGAAGTATCCATAAGATCGTATCCGGTTGACGCTACTATTGCGCCGACGGTTTCTTCTATTATTTCGTCCTGCATACTGAAATCTATACACTTTGGACCGCAGGCGTCGAAACATTTCTGGCATTTTCCGCCTTTTTTAAAATGAAGGCAGACCGAGCGGTCTAACACGGGCACTAACGGCACCGCCTGAGGAAACGGAACATATATTGCGGTTCTTTCCGATAAGTTTAAATTAAACTCGCTTTTTACGTTTTTATGCATAGGACAGGCATTCCAGCATTCGCCGCATCCGGTACAGTCTTTTTCGACGACGCTTCTTGCTTTTTTCTTTATTTTTACTTTGAAATTTCCTATATAGCCGGAAACGTCTTCTATTTCGGAATATGTATATAATTTGATATTAGGGTGCTGGTTTACTTCGACCATTTTTGGGGTCATTATACAGCTGGAACAGTCTAATGTAGGAAACGTTTCGTCAAGCTGTATCATTCTGCCGCCTATAGACGGTTCTTTCTCGACCAATATAACTTCTACTCCGCCGTTTGCGATATCTAAAGCGGCCTGTATTCCCGAAATTCCTCCGCCTATAACAAGCGCTTTTTTGTTCAAAGGAACCCTGACGTCTTCTATGGGTTTATCCCTTTTTACCTTTTCTACCATCATTTTCATTAAATCGACGGCTTTTGCGGTTGCTCTTTCTTTATCTTCGTGAACCCATGAAACCTGTTCCCTGATATTTGCAATTTCTACGAAATATGGATTTAATCCCTCTTTTACCGCCGCTTTCCTGAAAGTATTTTCGTGCATATGCGGAGAACATGCGGCAAGAACGACGCCGGTCAATTTTTTCTCTTTGATTACGTTTCTCAAGCTGTTCTGTCCCGGGTCGGAACACATATATTTGTAATCGACGGCGCTGACTACCCCTGGTATTTTTGCAGCTTCCTCTCTTACTTTTTCCACGTCGACGGTGCTCGCTATATTAGAACCGCACCAGCAGACAAAAACGCCTATTCTTGACATAATATTTTACCTCTCGTATGTAACTTAGTAAATAATCTGAATTTTCCGCTTTTAAGCAAGAACGAAATTATGCTGTAAAGTTGGAATTTATATAATATGTACTGCTTATTTCGATAATTCTTCTATTTTTTTCAAAACCCTGTCTGCCGCAACCATATGTCCGTCTATTGCAAGGTCTTTAGGATTAATTCCGAAAGAAAGACCCAGAAGTTCCGTAATAAACAAAATCGGCAAACCAATTTTTTCTTCGTATTTTCTTTCTATTTCCTTCTGCCTGACGTCTAAATTTGAATGGCAAAGAGGACAGGCTACCACTACTAAGTCGGCTCCGTGATTTTTGGCGTCGTATAAAACTTTTCCGGTCAAAGCCATAACTACATCCGGTTTGGAAAGAGAATTAATCGCTCCGCAGCATTCTGTTTTATAAGAATAGTCAACCGGCTCCGCTCCGGTAAGAGAAACCAGCTCATCCATGGTAACGGGATTTTCCGGATCGTCGAACTGCATAACTTTAGGCGGTCTGACTAACAAACAGCCGTAATAAGACGCAACCTTAAGTCCCGCAAGCGGTTTTTTTACCATAGATTTTATCTTGTCTTTTCCGACTACTCCGATAAGAAACTCGAGCATGTTGTTGATGCTCATTTCGGAATCGTAAGGCATTTCCAAAGAATCGGTTATTTTCTTTTTCAGTATATCGTCTCTTTTTAGTTCATAATCTGCATTTTTGAGCCTGTTGGAACATGCGGCGCACGGAGCGAGAACGGATTCAAAGCCGTCTTTTTCGGCTATGGCAAGATTTCTTGCCGGAAGAGCTATGGCAAGATTATGGTTTATGCTGTGGGCGGCAGAAGCTCCGCAGCAGTTCCAGTCCGGAATCTCCTTGACCTCTATGTCCATAGCTTCAAGAATTTTTAACAAAGATACTTCATATTCGAAAGATGTTCCTTTTAACGAACATCCGGGATAATATGCTAATTTCATATTTTTTAATTTCTCCTTTAACTATTTACTCGAAATCCTTAAAAATTTTAGCTATTTGATTTAAATTGGAAATTGTTTCTCCGTGCATTTTAAGTTTTCCTTTTTCGAGCATTTTTGGAGCCAAAAACATATCTCTGAAAAGATGTTTTGTTTTTAATTTATATTTGCCGACTAATTCAAGTTCGAATATTCTTCCGTGCGACTTGACGTTGTCAAGAAATACTTCGTGAAACATCTGGACTTCTTTTTCCGTTTTTGAAGTTATTCCTTTTCTTTCGGCTATTTCCCTGAGAACATCCATAATGCCGGTAACTTCAAATCCTTTCGGGCATCTGGTCGAACAGGTATTGCACGAAACGCACAGCCAAATCGTTTTAGAATTTAAAACGGTATCTTCCATTCCAAGTTCGGTCATTTTTATTATCTGGTTTGGAGTATAATCCATTTCAAAATTAACGGGGCATCCCGCCGAACATTTGCCGCACTGATAACATTTGGATAGCTTGTCGTGCAGCATAGACTCTACCTTAGCGACAAAATTACGCCTGTTTTGTTCGTTTAAAACCGTCTTCATAGCTATTGTCCTTGAATTGAAATTTGAATTTATTTTTCTTTGATTTCGGTTCCGGATAGAAACCTTATAAAATCGTGTTTTTTTATTCGATTTTAAAATGCCGTTTTTAAATTATAACCCATAATTAATTTTTAGTCAAGGAATTTTAACTTCTAATTATATAGCCGAGGGCGTACATAAAAGGTCGTAACCCTTAATTTTATTAATATTGACGTTGATAAACTTTTTTTTCGCAATATAATCGGGGATATTTTTTAAATCTTCTAAATACATATAAGTATAACCGTCGATGTCGGGCGACTGAAAGTATGTTCTCAACTTTACCGTTTTATTGTTTATTTCGTCGATTACCGCTTCGTACGTCCGCCCTATGTGCTTAGACATTATAGAGCCTATAAGCGATTTTTGGGTTTCCATTAAGATTTTATATCTCTCGGACTTAATTTTTGCGCTTACTTTTTGCCCGTATTTGTATGAGCCGGCAGATCTTTCGTCCGAATATTTAAAAACTCCGAGGCTGTCGAATTTTACGTCTTTAACGAACGCAGTTAATTCTTCGAAATCTTTATCGGTTTCTCCCGGGAAACCGGCAATAAGAGAAGTCCTTAATGCGGCGCCGGGGATTTCGCTTTTTATTTTTTCTATAATTTTTAGAACGTCTTTTTTAGATTCTCCGCGCTTCATAAGTTTAAGAATCGCGGCGCTTATATGCTGAACCGGCATATCTATATATTTCAAAATTTTTTCTTCATTATTAAGCAGGCTTATTAAGTCGCCGTTAAAAAAAGCCGCCGAAGGATAAAGATACATAAGCCTTATCCATTTAATCCCGCTTATCTTTACAAGCTCTTTTAAGAGAAAATATAAACCGTTTTTAACTCCTTCGTCCATTCCGTAATAGGATGTATCCTGAGAAACGATTATCAGCTCTTTGACGCCGGCCGAAGCTAAATAGGCGGCTTCTTTTTTAATCTCTTCCATAGATTTCGAGCGGTATGGGCCTCTGATTGAAGGAATAGTGCAGAAAGAACAAGACCTGCTGCATCCTTCCGATATTTTAAGGTATGCAGTGCTTTTTAAGTTAAAATGCTCCCTTTCGAATTCTTTATATTTTTTTGAGGATGCCTGCCTGCCGTTTATTTTTTTTCCAGCCGCGGCTTCAATTTCTTCTACTATTTTTTCTTCATCGAAAGTAGTCAGGAAAATATCTACTTCGGGCAGTTCTTTTTTAAGTATTTCTATGTTGTTGTTTACCATGCATCCCGTCACCGCAATATATTTTATTGCGCCGGACTTTTTTTTCTCGACGGCTTCCATTATTACGCCTACAGATTCTTTTCTTGCCGCTTCTATAAATCCGCAGGTGTTTACGACGCAGATATCGCAGCCGGCAAGGTCGGAAGTAAATCTTATATCCGACTTTTCCAGACGTGTAAACATAGTTTCGGAATCTACCTGATTTTTAGGGCATCCAAGGCTTATAAGATTAAAAGTTAACATTCAATTTTAATATTGACAAATGACTTTAAAGTCATTATGATTATTATTAATTATTGTATTTTTGTTTATGATCTATTAATTATTTATTAACAATATGATGCTATAATTTGTGATAGGACGGAATTGAATTCTATCCTTATAATTTAATATCGATATATAATAATCTATATAATATAATAATATAAAATGAACATTAAAACCATAAAAAAAATAATACTGCCTTTGTTTTTCTTAATTATCGCTATAATATTTACCAACGCCGGAAATTCTTACAGCGGAACCAAAAAAATTATCACGCTAAAAGATGCGCTGACGCTTGCCGTCAAACTTTATCCGGGAATATTAACTTCTAAATATTCATATCTTTCGTCCGTCTATACAAAAAACGAAACTCTATCCCAGTACTACCCTCAGGTTTCGGCGGCGGCGGGATATTCTAAAAATTCGGTTATGAACGTCGATAATATTGCGCCGGTTTCCGGAGGCGGGATGCTTACCGAACCTGGTATAAATTATTCGCTTAACGACTATTCGGCGTCTTTGAATGCGAAGTATACGCTTTATTCTTTCGGCTCTCGCTATTACAACTATCTTAACGCAAAGTATCAGATGAAGGGGGCAAACGCAGGTTATAATTATGCCGTAAACAGCGATTTATATAACGTTATTTTAAATTTTGCGGAATATTTTGCCGACAAAGAGTTGATGAAAGCAGATAAAGAAAACCTTAAAAACGACGAAATACAGTATAAAGCCGCCGAGGCTTTCTACAAAGTAGGAACGGGCGACCTTTTAGATGCGGAAACTGCAAAAGCGACAATGGAAACTGCAAAAGCTGCATATATAAATTCTATTTTCGGCGTCCGCATAGCAAGGCTGGCTCTGTTAAATTCAATAGGACTTCCTCCTTCAAAAAACTACGTTTTCATAAACACCTTAAAATTTAAACCTTTTAAAAGCAAACTGCAAGGGCTTATTAAATCGGCGGTTAAAAATAATCCACAGTTGAAACAGGCGCTCTATGCCGTAAAAGCGGCAAAGGCTTCGGTCAAGCAGTCCGTCAGCGGTTATTATCCGGCTTTTAACGCAGATTTTTCATATACCGGAGAAAATTCGGCCTTTCCGCTTAACAGAAATTATTCGGCGGGACTGTCGGTTTCCATACCTATTTTTAACGGATTTTTAACCCAGAATAAAATAGATTATTCCAAAGCGGCGCTAAACGGCTCTATTTGGAATAAAAAACTTACGGAAAGCAACTTGATTTACGGCGTTTCAAGCGATTATTACGCTTTAAACAATCAATATTTAACGGTTAAGGCGCTGAAATCTTCCGAAAAGGCTTCAAAACTTGCTTATACACTTGCTTTTAAAAGCTACGAAGTAGGAGTAGGCTCCATGGTTCAGCTCGTAACCGCAAACGCACAGTATATTGCGGCATTGACAAGCTATATAAACGGCAGATACACATATTTTTATTTAAAAGCCAAGCTGTATTCGGATCTCGGATTAATACCGCAGCATTATTTAAAATAATAAAGGTGAAACAATGAAAAAAAATAAAAAAATTGTTATTATCGCGGTAATAATTTTACTTGCGATATTTATCGCGTCTTATTTTATTATAAAATCTAAAACGCATAAAGTTTCTTACGACCTTTATTCCGTAAAACCTATTACCATACAAAAATACGTTACTACTACCGGAACGGCTAATCCGATAAATACCATAAACGTGGGAGCGCAGGTATCCGGAATATTTTCTAAACTTTACGTCTGGTATAACTCTAAAGTCAAAAAAGGACAGCTTTTAGCGCAGATAGATTCTACCCCTTTTATCCAAAAAGTTGACCAGGACAAAGCAAACCTCGCTTCCGCCGAAGCAAACGTCCTTAAACAAAGAGCTGCGTTATCGTACGACAGGCTGACTTATATCAGGGACGAAAAATTATGGAAAGAAAACTTAATAGCGCATCAGACGGAACAAAACGCCTATAGCGTTTATATTCAAGACGTAGCCCAGCTTAAATATTTAGAAGATGCGGTAAATGCCGCTAAGGCGCAACTGGGGCAGGACGAAACGAACCTTTCTTACACAAATATATATTCGCCGGTTAACGGCATCATAATAAACGTAGGGGTCGTAGTCGGACAGACCGTCGCTTCGAGTTTTCAAACACCGAACCTTTTCGTAATAGGCGAAAACATAAAAAAAATGGAAGTAGATACGACTACCAACGAAGCAGACCTCGGCGGCATTAAAAAAGGAGACAAGGCTTCATTTACCGTATATGCATATCCGGATAAAACTATATGGGGCAGCGTTCATAATATAAGAATTAATCCTACGACCGTTTCAGGAGTCGTCAGCTATAACGTCACGATATTTTTTAATAACGACGACGAGAAGGTACTTCCGGGAATGACGGCTATCGTTAAAATTTACGTTTCGGAAAAAAAAGACGTCCTCGGCGTGCCTAATTCGGCGTTAAGATTTATTCCGACAGGAGAAAACAAACAGGTTTTAAATAATATAACGAAACAATTAAAAGTCGGCGAAGGCGTCGTATGGGTATCGGAAAACGGCGCTCCCAAGCCGGTTATAGTGAAACTCGGCATAAATAACGACGAATATACGGAAGTTACCTCGAAAGATATTAAGAGCGGCACCGAAGTAATAACGGGCATGCAATCTTCCTCTGAAGGCGTGGCGGCCCCGGGAAGAAGGATGTTCTTCTAAAAAATGTGCAGAACAAGTTGCAAATGGAAAAAGGCGTCAGATTTTATTTTACGCATACGAAAAGAAACAATTAACTATAAAAGATTTTGCGTAAAATTAATCTGACACCTTTTTCAAAAAAGCTTGATAGTAAAATCTTTTTTTCCTAAGGAAATATAATATGTCAAACAGCTATGATATTAACGGCAATGTCCCTCTGATAATGCTTGAAAATATCGGCATGGTCTATAAAATCGGAGATATTGCCTATGAAGTGCTAAAAGGCATTAATCTAAAGATTGAAAACGGAGAATTCGTTTCAATAATGGGCGCATCGGGTTCGGGAAAATCTACTCTTATGAATATACTTGGATGCTTGGATAAACCTACGTCGGGAAACTATTTTCTAGAAGGAAGAGACGTCTCAAAACTGACGCCTGACGAGCTTGCAGAAATTAGAAACAAAAAAATAGGCTTCGTATTTCAGGGTTTTAATCTTATACAAAGGCTTTCTATTATTGAAAACGTTATGCTGCCGCTTTATTATGCAGGACTTCATTCGAAAGATTCGGAAGAAATGGCGCAAAAAGCGTTAAAACTAGTCGATCTTTCGGAAAAAGGAAATAAATTCCCCAATCAGATATCAGGCGGAGAACAGCAAAGAGTGGCTATAGCAAGAGCCGTAGTAAACGACGCTCCTATAATAATGGCTGACGAACCTACGGGTAATCTCGACTCCGTAAGAGGAGCCGACGTTATGAATTTTTTTGAAAAAATTAATTCCGAAAGAGGCGCTACAATAATTTTAGTAACGCACGACAAGCATGTCGCAGATTATGCAAAAAGGCTTATAACCGTAAAAGACGGAATAATTCTGTCTTCGGAAGCGGTCAAAAATATATGAAACGTAAACGCGTAAAATTTGCTTTTTTT
>JAJYWW010000188.1 GCA_021791295.1 bacterium
CCCGCTTTTAGTCAGGGGTCTGGGATATTATACAGGACCTATTTTCGAGATAAAATCGAAAGACCTCGCCATAGGAAGTTTTGCCGCAGGCGGCAGATACGATAATCTCGTAGAACTTTACGGCGCAAGACCTGAAGGCGCCTGCGGTATATCTTTCGGAGTAGAAAGAATAATAGATATTATTATGCAAAAAAACGCCGATATTCTTCAGTCCGTTTCTTCGCCGGTAAAAATATACATAGTCTATTTAACAGAAAAAGAAAAGCCGTATGCATATAAAACCGCAAAAATTCTTCGTTCAAACGGAATTAGCGCCGAAATTTGCGTTTCTTCCGAACCCAACATAGGCAAAGAGATAAAATACGCAGATAGAAAAAAAATAGAATATGTAGCAATAATAGGCGAAAGAGAAGCCGCGGAACAAAAACTTACCTTAAAAAACCTCAAAACGAGGGAAGAAAGATTATCGACTGCGGAAGATTTGGTTAAAATTTTACGTTAGACCGCATGTTTTTGATAAAGACAGGTATAAAAAAGAATTGCAAATAGATTATGTTTAAATTTTTTAAAAAAAAGCGCGACAAAACCGTTATAAAATCGGAAATAACAGTAAGCTGTTTTAATATTACCGTTTTAAAAAAAGATATTAAAAATCTTCATTTAAATATACTTCCGCCGGACGGAAAGGTAAGGGTCTCGGTGCCGAAGAGAACGGACGACGTGTTTATCCGCGGTTTTATTGTATCTAAACTGCCGTGGATAGAAAAACACGTAAGCAGGCTTAAAGAGCAGCCGAGAGAAACTTCGAGGGAATATGTTTCGGGCGAAAGCCATTATTTTAAAGGAGAAAGGTATCTGCTGAGCGTCATCGACTACGCCGGAAAACCTAATGTTGCAATTAATGATAAAAAATACATTTGTCTTTCTATAAAAAAAGAGGCGACGGTCGAAGAAAGAAGAAAAATCTTATTAAACTGGCAGAGGAAGGAGCTTGAAAAAGAACTCCCCGATATTTTCAATAAATGGCAGACTATAATGGGCGTTTCCGCCAATGAGATAAGAATAAAAAAGATGAAAACAAAATGGGGAACTTGCAACATTAAAGCCAAAAGAATATGGATAAATTTAGAACTGATAAAAAAACCGGTTTATTGCATTGAATACATTGTCGTTCACGAACTCACGCACCTAATAGAAAAAAACCATAATAAAAGATTTAAAGAAATTATGGATAAGTTTCTTCCCGCCTGGAGAAGTTATAAAAAAGAATTAAACGGTTCTTTTTTGTCCGGCAGTTAAATTCTCCAAATATATATTAAATTCCTTATTAAAATCCCTAATTAGTTTGACTTTTTTAAAATAATGGTTTAAAATTAATCATCGACCGCTGTTTGTAAAAATTTAACCGTTTTCTATAATACAAACCGCTTCCGCGAATACAGCCTTAATCGTTTTTCTAATTAAAATATTTCGATAATTAATATAGAAGATAAGTCTATAAAAATTTTATGAAACAGTTTAAGAAGGTATTGATAGCCAACAGGGGAGAAATCGCTTCCAGAATCATCAGGGCTTGCAAAGAGCTTGGAATTAAAACCGTTGCTATTTATTCGGAAGCAGACGGTCAGGCTCTTCACGTAAAAAAGGCGGATGAAGCTTACTTAGTCGGACCCGGACCTATATCGGGCTATTTGAATATTAACAGGATAGTAGATTTAGCTATTAATACCGGAGCGGATGCAATACATCCTGGGTACGGATTTTTATCGGAAAATCCAAAATTTCCTGAAGTTTGCGAAAAACGTGGGGTAATATTTATAGGCCCTTCTTCAAAAACCATCGCTATGATGGGAGATAAGATAGAATCCAAAAGGCTTATGAAATCGGTCGGAGTGCCTGTAGTAGAAGGATCGGAAGGCGGCGTAGAATCGGAAGAAGAGGCGGTTGCAGTCGCAAACAAGATAGGTTATCCCGTCATGATAAAAGCCTCGGCCGGCGGCGGCGGAAAAGGAATAAGGATATGTTTTAACGACGGCGAGCTTGTTAAAAATTTTTCTTTATCTCGCTCAGAGGCCGAAAAAGCGTTCGGCAATCCGGAAGTATTCATAGAAAAATATATAGAAAAACCCCACCATATCGAGTTTCAAATACTGGCGGATAATTACGGCAATATTATACATCTCGGCGAAAGAGACTGCTCTATACAGAGAAGGCATCAAAAACTGATAGAAATAGCTCCGTCCCTTATACTTACCGAAGAAACCCGCAGAAAAATGGGCGAATCGTCTATAAAAGCCGCACGAGCCTGTAACTATCGCAATGCCGGCACTATAGAATATATCGTCGATAAAAACGGTAATTACTATTTTATGGAAATGAACACCAGAATACAGGTGGAGCACAGCGTTACCGAAATAGTTACTGGAGTCGATATAGTCGGTGAACAGATACAGATAGCTATGGGCAAAGAGCTCGACATTAAACAGGAAGACGTTACGATGAGGGGTTATGCCATAGAATGCCGCATAAACGCAGAAAATCCTAGAAAAAATTTTGTTCCGAGCACCGGAAAAGTTACGGCTTATTATTCTCCTGGCGGAATTGGAGTAAGAATAGACGGCGCGGTTTATAAAGATTATGTAATCCAGCCTTTTTACGATTCTATGATTGCAAAACTGACCGTAAGCGGCAGAACTTGGGAAGAAACAGTGCGGAGAGCGCAAAGAGCTTTAGACGAATATGTTATTAAAGGCGTTAAAACTACTATACCTTTTCAGCTAAGGATAGTTCAGGACGATGATTTTTTAAAAGGAAATTTCGATACGCACTTCATA
>JAJYWW010000051.1 GCA_021791295.1 bacterium
CGGCGTTGATGTCGACCTTGCAAACGACGTATATGAACTTGGCTTAACCTATATGGTTCAGTCAGATTCTAATCCTTATGCAAACAATACGTCTATATCCGGCGGATATCCTAATGTTTCCGGCACCTCTAACGGCTATAGCACTATTGAGGCATATGGACGTTATATACTCCCTGTTATGAATAACGGCATTATGCTTTCCGCAGATTACGCAGCTTATTCATGGACGCATAAAGACTTGCAGGAAGAATATCAGAACTATAAAAATGGTGTTGTAGCACCAGCCTGTCAGGACGGAGGCTTGTATCAGAGCGGAGCTTATCCCGAAGTTAACGGTGGATGCAACGAAGGCATTAGCTATGCTCTTGCTCTTCAGGCGACGATAAACCTTGCTTACAATGCCCATCTTTATCTTGGCTATACTATCACCAATAAAGATCAGGACAATCTTCTCGGAACCGGTCTCGACTTCGCGTTCTAATTTGACTGTCGTCACGTTATAACAGCGGTTTGCAATATTGCAGTAAAATTAAAATTAAGCGGAAGCGGCTATCAAAGCCCTTCCGCTTTTTTATTGCCGCTCTTTAAAGAAATAAACTTGGAACAAATAAAAATATGATATAATATTTCATAAGCAAAATAAAAAGAGGTTTTTATGCATTACATAAATTTAGGGCTGCTTTTAATTATACTCGGCTTTGTTATCGGAGTATATGTCCATACGGATAAAAAGATTGATGCGGCGGATAAAAAATTATCCGACAGAATCGACAAATTATCCGATGAAATCAGAGAAAACAACAAATCTTTAAACGACAGAATGGACAGATTATACGACATACTTGTTCATATGGGATTTAGAGACAGGGAACAGCGCATGGATAAAGCGGCGAACGAATAAAATAAAGAGTAAAAAAATAATAAAGTAAATAAAGGTAAATAAAAAATAAATAAAGGGGACAGATTTATTTATTCCCTTACTCCCGCCTGCATTTGCCGGTTTCCTCCCCCCTTCCCGTATTTCTTTATTATGTAAACCGCTATGCAATCTTGATTAATTTTATAAATTAGTATATATTATAAGCATGTTTATTTTTATGAAAATAATATAATTACATGATACGGCATCTAATCTTATAATTTATGTCATTAAACGATTTTGAATTTACTTCGCATGCCGCCGATGTTATTAGAGAACGTGAAATTTCGGAAAGTTGGATTTCCGACGCTTTAAATAATCCCGATTGGAACATCGTTAAAGAGGACGGAAATTTGCATTATTTTAAAAATATTACGGAAAATAACGGAAGAGTTCTACATGTCGTAGTTAATCATAATATTAGCCCAAAAAGAATAGTTACCGTTTATTTTGATAGAAAATATAAAAGAATGAAACAAGTTAAAAATGAGGAAAAAAATGAAATTAATGGTCGATAAAGAAAGCGATGCCCTTTATTTCAGGTTAGATGAAACGCCCATAGTGGAATCGGAAGAGGTGGAACCGGGGATTATTTTAGATTTCAATTCCGAGGGCAAAGTGGTTGGAGTGGAGATGCTGAGTTTAAGTGCAAGAATAAAACCGGAGCAGTTAAAGATACTTCAATATGAAACCGCTTAAAAAACAAATAAAGTGGACAGTTTTATTAAAATTAAAGTGGACAGATTATTTATTTCCTTATTCCCGCCTGCATTTGCCGGTTTCTTCCCCCCCCCATAATTTTTCATTATGCGTAAGCATTTTTAAATTTTAAATTAAAAGTAAAAATATATGTTATAATACATGTTATATTAGATTAATGCCAGAGATTATTAGTATATTTTTTTGAATTATAATATCGATATTTTATGACGACCGCTTTTTAAACGGTCTTCCCTGAGCCCGTCTTTCTATCCTTCTTCCTATGATTTGTTCCACCGCTTCTTCAAATTTTGAATTTCCCGTCAACTGTCCGCGTTTAATCGATTCCCGTATAAATTTAAGTTCTTCGGGGGCAACATTATCCTGAATAAACTTTTGATAGTTTTCCAGCCTTTTTGCTTCCGTTTCTCCAAGACCTAAAAATACCGGATCTAAATCTAACCAATCTTTTCCGTCTCCGCCTGTGCGTGCAATATAGCTTGACCACGGATAAGCACCGGGGTTCTCTGTAATTCCCGCGCGAACCGGATTTAGTTCTATATAGCGGCAGCATGCCAATAAGTATTCGTCTTTTTGTACGGGACTCGATTTATAGCGGCTTTCCCATAAGGTGCCGCTCCGTCCTTCAAGTAGATTAAAGTAGCGCGTAGTCCGCCCGGAAATTTTCTTCATAAATAACGGAAGTTTTAAAACATCTTTGCCCGGTTGCATTAATAAATGAATATGGTTTGTCATAAGACAATAAGCAAAAATTTTTATGTTAAATTCGACTTTTAATTCTTTTATATTTTCAATATATCTGAAAAAATCCTCCTTTTGGGCAAAAATTATCTGACGGTTATGTCCACGTTGGACAATGTGATGCGGAAACTCAGGCAGTATTACTCGTTTAGTTCTCGGCATTAGCGTGCCACTGCTCATATTAATACTAAATTATATATAATTATAAAAATTTTATTTTTTTGATTTTTGGTCATATTCACTTATTTTACTATCTTAATGTTACAATATTATTACAAAGATATTACAAATACATTAAATTTTGGGTTAAAGAATAAAGAAAGAGCCCTTCCGCTTTTTTATTGCCGCTCTTTAAAGAAATAAACTTGGAACAAATAAAAATATGATATAATATTTCATAAGCAAAATAAAAAGAGGTTTTTATGCATTACATAAATTTAGGGCTGCTTT
>JAJYWW010000162.1 GCA_021791295.1 bacterium
TTTGCCGGTTTTGCGGGAATGGGCATTTCCCTTTTTCTTATTCCTTACTTTTACGGCACGTTAGCCGGTCTTACAGCCGTAATTTTTATTGCCGAAATTTTTAATGCTTTAGCGTCTTTAACGGTAGGGATTTTTCCCGCCGAGCTGTCGCATACGTCTTTCAGGTCGTCCGCTTACGGATTTTCGGCAACGGCTGGCAAAATAGGAGCGGTATGCGGAGTTTTAATAATGACGTATTTCGTCGGGAATAATAAAGATTTAGGCTATTACGCCGTAGCAGGTTTAATATCTGCAGCCTTTTTCCTTTCTTTTTTTCTGCCGGAAACGGGAAATAAACGGCTTGATGAAATTAAATAATAAGAAGCCGTGCCGATTTTTCCTAAAATTTTATATGCGACTGCAATATATATTCATGTTATAATTATAAATATATTAATTATAAGATAAAACATTTTATGTTATTTTAGATATTATTAAAGGACGGCGAAATGAGGTTATCCATAGAAGAATCAAAAATAATAAGAGATTCTGCCGTTAAATATTTCGGAAAAAATTCCAAGATTTATCTATTCGGCTCAAGAACCGACGATAAAAAAAGAGGCGGAGATATAGATATTTATATAGAAACCGATAAGTCTTTATCTGAAATTTTTGATTTGAAAATAAATTTTATAGTGGATTTAAAAAATAAATTAGGCGATCAAAAAATAGACGTTTTAATTAAAAATTTTCGTTCCGAAGAAAATATACCTATTTATGAAATAGCAAAAAAAACCGGCATAGCATTATAATGCAATATTAAAACCATATGAGCGAAAAATACGAACATAACCATAACGAATCCGACATAATGAAATTAAAACTTTCATTTATTTTAGAAGAATGCGATAAACACATATCGAGAATAACTTACGCAACAGGCAAAATGCATAATTTTATGCCCTTAAATACCGAAAAGTATAACTTATTAACGGATGAAGAAATAGGATACATAGACCAGTTCATATTTAGGTTTTCAAAATTGCAGGATTCTATGGGAAAGCGTTTATTTCCTTTAATTTTGACAATTACGGGAGAGGATCCAGAAGATATGTCTTTCGGGGATATTTTAAATAGATTGGAAAAATTAAAAGTAATAAATGATGCCGGTGATTGGAAAAAATTAAGAGAAATCAGAAATGAGATATCGCACGAATATTCCTCCGAAATTAACTACTTAGTAGAAGGCATAAATAAATTTTACTCAGCTACTACTTATATAATGAGTGTTTATTCCGGTATCGGAGAGTATTTAAAAACGCATAGTCTTTATTAACAAACTTTTGTTCCATCTTAAATGCGTCAGATATTTGAAATATTAAATCGGATAATGCCGTTTTTCGTCACGGCTTAATTCCATTGCTAACGGGGGCTAAGAAAATTTATATGGATAATAAAACTGTTAAGTCGGTAACGGCCGACGTGCTTATCGTAGGAGGAGGACCGGCCGGAATGATGACTGGAATAACCGCCGCCCAGTTTTGGCCGAATAAAAAAGTTCTTGTGGTTAGAAGGGAATTCGATGCCGTAATTCCTTGCGGCATCCCTTATATTTTCGGAACGCTTCATGGAACCGACGAAGACATGGCAGGAAGACTTCCTTTGGTTGCCGCGGGAGGTGAGCTTTTAATAGGGAATATTATAGATATAAACATAAAAAGCCGTGTGGCTTATATGGAAGCAATACCGTCAGACCGTCCTTTTGAGAGCAAATCGGATAAAATAGAAAATTCAAAAGAAGTTACCGAAATTAAATTCGATAGGCTTGTTTTGGCGATGGGAGGAGAAAATTTTATTCCAAATATTAAAGGCACAGGGCTTAGAGGCGTTTTTACTATACAAAAAGATTATAACTATTTGGAAAGCTTATTTAACGACCTTATCCCTAAAGTTAAAAGGCTCGCGATTATAGGCGGCGGATTCATAGGCGTGGAGTTTGCAGACGAAATTAGGAAATTAGGCATCGAAGTGCATATAGTAGAAATGCTTCCTAATCTTCTTCAGGTTTCGTTCGATAAAAACGTCTGCGTCAGAATCGAAGAAATATTGAAATCGAGGGGAGTTAAAATACATACAAACTCTCAGGTTCAAGAAATTTTGTCCGACGGGTCAGGCAAAAACGTAAAAGGACTTGCAATAAAAGATAAAGACGATATCGAAGTCGATGCCGTATTGATAGCCATAGGAGTAAGGCCAAACGTAAAACTTGCCGAAAAAATGGGATTAACGCTTTCAAGGTCTGGAGGGGTCTGGGTCGATGCATTTCAGAGAACCCGGGAAGATAATAAGATATTTGCGGTGGGAGACTGCGCTCATAAGCAGGATTTTTTTACCAGAAAGGCAAATCATTCCATGATTGCTTCCGCCGCCGCTGCGGAAGGCAGGATAGCGGGTATGAACCTGTTTAACCTGCGCTTGTCCAGACATAATGCTGGGTCGGTATCTGTTTACTCAAGCGAAATCGACGGACTTGCTTTCGGAGTCGCAGGTTTGACGGAAGCTCAGGCAGTTGCCGAAGGATTCAACATACTTATAGGAGAATCTCGGCTACCCGACCACCATCCTGCTTCGATGCCGGACACCGTCGAGATATATTGCCGTTTAATATTTTCAAAAGATTCTTTGCAACTGCTTGGAGGTCAAATTACGGGCGGTTCTACTACGGGAGAATTAGTAAATACGATAGGCCTTGCTATTCAGATGCATGCAACTGCTACGGACATAGCCACTATGCAATTCGGAAGCCAGCCGAGGCTGACTCCTTCCCTTCATCCTATGGTAGCGGCAA
>JAJYWW010000136.1 GCA_021791295.1 bacterium
GGTTTATGTTTATTTTGGAATAATTATATATCTTAACCGCTTCTTCTTCGGAAAACCTTTTGCCGCCGTCCTGTATCAACAAACTTAAAGGCTGACCGACGTACCACTCGCTTCCCCATATTTTGAAATTAAAATCGACAAGCTGGGCAAAGACGTTTTTCCTGTTATAATAACCCGCTCCGGCAAAACTTACGTCGGAACCGTATTTTATCCTGTCGTCTTCATTTATTTCGGTAATTTTTTTATGAAAATCCGGAAGGCATGCTAATGGAATATAATGATAGTTGTCTGCGCCGATATTTTTAAGTTCCGCAAAAAAATCGTCTTTTTGTATAGTAAAGAAATAATCGACGTTCTTTACTATGGTATTCCAGTATGTAAGCGTCCTGAAATCTTCTACGAACCAGTATGCAGTTTTAATTCCCATACTTCTTAGTTTAAGTAAAGTTCTTTCGCTTGCCGGCGATTGCGCCATAAAAATAACTAAATCGGGAGGTTCATTAAAAACGGAAGAAAGAAGGGCTTCGGACATAAGGTTAAAAAGGCTCTGCTTTAATGAATTTACATGGTCTTCGTTGGGGGTAAATTCGCCCATATATTTATATGCGTCGTAAAATTTTGAAAAATCAAGTATTTTTGCGTCGTAGCCAAGGCTTAAAAGAGCCGAATACAGATAGTTGCCTATAGTGGAAGAACCGCCGTACATCGGTTGAACAACTAAAACTCTGAAAGAAGACGGCGTGAAAAACTGGTTGATTCCGTGAAGTTTATGTATAAGCGCATATTCTTCGGAAAATATTTTTTTATACGGAGGTAATTCGCAAAACATTATAATGCCTTTATCCGGTTCGAGTTCAAGTTTTTGGGAAACGGCGGAAGCGTCTGAATATGATTTTTCGCTTATACGGTCTAAGGCTATGATATTTATTTTGGACGTCAACTCGAAAACGTCAAAATTGCTTTTAATAAATTCGAAAGATTCTTTAGCCGGTTCTATGACTTCAATTTTTATTTCTTTATTATCTTTTTTCAAAAAATCGATTAATGCTTTTATGTGATAACCCGCTCCAAAACCAAAAATCATAATTTTATCCGGTATTCCTTCCGAATTAATCCTGTCAATAACCTGAGCCGCCCATTTATTCGCTTCGGAAATAGGGTCGTAAACGGAATGGACGGTAATTCCGTTAATCTTAAAAGAGGGGGCGGAGACGGCTTTGGTTTGAACAAACTCGAAATTTAAATTGTTACGGCTCATATTTGAATTATTCATATATTTTATTAATTTTTTTTTTAAAACATTTTTAAAATTTTAACGGCGTTATCTAAAAGCAAAACTATATCGTCAAAACTTTTCCGCGCTCCTGAAGAGTTTAATTCGTCTATAAAGTAATCGCACGCAAGTTTAAAATAACCGTAGTTTAAACCGAGAGATTTAACGGCGTCTTTAAATTTATCGAAATATAAAACGTCCTTTTCATCTTTTTTATTTTCTTTACTAAACGATTTACCCGCGTTTTCAAAAACGTCTTTGATAAAGAAAATTTCATTAATTAAAAGGTTAAGAACGCTTTCGTCTATTTTATAATATTTGTTCGTATATCTCAAAACATTATTTTTATCTATTTTTACGCTATTTTTTGAAAGCACGCTAATCCAGCAAAATTTTAATATTTCCGAAGCAAGCTCGTTTTTTGATATTTTTCTTTTATATAACGGATAAAAATGGATAGAGTCTAAATGTTTGCAGACGGCTACTGAAAAACTTCCTTTTTTTGCGTTTGCGATAACTCTTTCTTTAATGTCGGAAAATTTAATTCCCTGTTCTTTAAAAGAATAATGCAGTTTATTTTTAATAATCTGCATAAGAGCAAGATTAAAAACGTCTTCGGGGTTTATATCGTTTTTGCATGCGTAATTAAAGCGACAAGGTTCATGCTGCATACACGGATAACATTGCATAGCAGAGTGGATTATGTAAGAATTTTCTATGTGAGGGCCGGTTTCGTAAAAATTGGCGTTGCCCGTATAAATAGAAACGGACGGAACGTTAAAAATCTGCGCAATATGCAAAGTCCCTGTATCTGATGCTATAATTAAATCGAAGTCTTTTATGAGATAAATAAGTTCGTTAAGTTTGGTCTTTTCCGTCAAATCGATAATATTTACGCCGTCAGGCAGTTTGTTTTTTATTTCTTCTGCGGCAGACGATTCTTTGGCCGTTCCTACGATTATTATTTCGCAGTTTAAATTTAGAGAAAGCAGGCTTATTAACTTTGCGTAATTTTCGGACTGCCAGATTCTTTTCGGATGGGTTGCTCCTATGGAAATGCAAATTCTTATAGGTTCACCGTCTAACCGTTTTTTTTTGCCGTTAGTCTTTTTTTTTAAGTTTATAATGCTATATGAAGCCTTGATTTCGGCGGGTTTTTCTGTCCCTATAAGAGAATATAAATCCGTAATGTTTATCCTGTTAAGACTCCTGTTTTTTACGATATTAAAAAGGTAGTTTGCAGCGCCGCTTCTTGAAATAGATTCTGCTGTTTTTTGAGATTTATCTAAAACGATAAAACCTTTCTTTTTATTTTTAAAGAAGCTTAAAAAAAGAGAATTCGTAAAATCGTAGTTTAAGTTTATTGCGAGTTCATAATTTAAAGCAAAATCAGATAAAAAGTTACCGAATTCGTTTAAGCGTTTAACGGAAATTCCGAGAGGGTTTAAAAGGCTTTGATATGTAATAAAATTAATTTTTAAGTTAAAAATATTTCTGATTTCAAATATATTTTCGTCTATTAAAACATCGATTTTTTTCGGTTCGC
>JAJYWW010000128.1 GCA_021791295.1 bacterium
AACCCCGCAAGAGGAAATAACGGGATGAGCCAAGTAATAGATGTTTTGAAATCCATTTTATTAACTACCTTTTATATTAATTTTTTAACTCGTTTGCTTTATCCATGTCCACAGTTCCTTTTTCCCTGTAAAAAGCAACTATAATACCCAGCGCTACTGCGGCTTCTGCAGCAGCTACCACCATTACGAAAATGACGAATACGTCACCGGAAATAAGATTCAGACGGTTCGAAACAGCTACTAAGCCAAGATTTGCGGCATTAAACATTAATTCTAAACTCATAAAAACAATTATTAAATTTTTCCTCATAAGAACGCCGAGAGCGCCGATACAAAAAATTATTCCAGCTACGATTAAATAGTTATTCATAAATTTATCACCTTATTTACCGCCGTTCTTTTATTAAAGTTTTTTCTTGGCAAATAAATATGCTCCTATAATCGCAACAAAAAGCAGTATAGAAGCAATTTCAAAAGAAAGAGTATATTTTGTAAATAAAAATTTTCCTATGACCTGCGTATTGCCGATTTTATTTATTACCGCGTGAGTAAACATGCCTGTAGGCTTTTTGGTCTTTCCGCCTACCGTATATATAACGATTTCCGCAAACAAAACTATTGCAATTACTATTCCGATAATTTTTTGGTGAAAATCAGTCTTAATAGAGTTTAATTTTGAAATATTTAACAACATTATAACCAATACTACAAGAACCATTATAGCTCCTGCATAAACCAATATCTGCATTACGGCAAGAAACTGCATATCCAAAAGTACGTAGAAACCTGAAAGCGCAAAAAAACAAAGAACTAAATAAAGCGCCGAAGTTAATGGATTTTTCATAGATATAACCATCAACGCAGAAAAAATAGCTATAAATGCAAAAATGTAGAATAGTGCTTCCACGATTAATACCTCAAGTTTTATCTAGATTTAATTAATTTATCTATGCCGTAAATGCCTTCATCCCGCGTATAAAATGCAACTTCGTAATCGGTTCCAAGACTAATAGCTTCCTCGGGACATATTTCTTCGCAGTAACCGCAACAGATACATCTTAATAAATCAATTTCGAATGAAGACGGATGGCGTCTGCCGTCATTATAAATTCCTTGTTTTAAATTGTCTAAGCTATGATTATGTTTCTGCCTTTCCGTAAGTTCGTGTTCTAATCCGTAGTCCACGTAACCGGTTTTTATTTTTATCGCTTCGGACGGACAGACGGTTTCGCATAAAATACAAGCTACGCATCTTAAAGAGCCGTCGCCGTTAACGTTAAGATGAGGAAAAGCCCTGAATCTTTCGGCTATTCTTAGATGCTCCTTTGGATACTGAAACGTTACGGGTTTTTGAAAAAAAGTTTTAATAGTCGTTTTAAGACCTATTAAAAAATTTTTAGAAATCTCCAAAATAGACTTTTCTTGTTTCCGGGTATTCATTTATTATCCTTTAAGCAAAACCATTACGAATCCTGTTACTATTATATTTGCAAGAGCTATCGGAAGCAGAAACTTCCATCCGAAATCCATAAGTTCGTCGTATCTAAGCCTTGGATACGTCCATCTCAGCCACAAATAAATAAGTATTATAAAAAACACTTTTATCAAAAACCATACAACCGGCGGTAAAAAAGGTCCCTGCCAGCCGCCCAAAAATAAAGTGGTAATTATCGCACTATTAACCACCATTTGGGCATACTCCCCTATGAAGTAGAAAGCAAATTCCATACTGGAGTATTCAGTGTGAAAGCCTGCTACAATTTCACCTTCAGCTTCTCCTATATCGAACGGAACCCTGTTCATTTCAGCAGTAGAAGCAATTAGATATAGCAAAAACCCGACAGGCTGATACACTATAAACCACATATGCGACTGTTCGGAAACTATTTTTGACAAACTTAAGTCTCCTGCAATCATTATTATACCCACTATTGAAAGAACAAGTGCTATTTCATAACTTATCATCTGGGCGGCGGTCCTTATCCCCCCAAGAAGAGAATATTTGCTGTTAGATGCCCAACCTCCTATAACTACTCCGTAAACACCCAAAGAAGTCAGTGCAAGAATAAAAAGTATCCCGACGTTTACGTCCGTTATTTGAAGAGGAACAGTATGCCCCATAATTTGTATAGGAGCGCCGAACGGAATAACCGCAAAAGTAGTTAATGCCGGTATGACGACCAGTATTGGAGCTAAAATAAATAAAAATTTGTTTGCGTCTTGCGGTATAATGTCTTCTTTGAAGAATAGTTTTATTCCATCCGCTATAGGCTGTAAAAGCCCATGAAATCCTGCTTCCATAGGACCCATCCTGTTTTGTATCCTGGCTGCTATTTTACGTTCTAAGAGCGTTAAATAAGCGGCCGATAACAGCAGTCCTGCAAACACTATTAATATTTTAATAACTTCAGCAGTAAGCCAAAAAAGCATGTTTATAATACCCGTTAATAATACAGTTTGGTTTTATCGTTATAGTAAAATTTACTTCTTCCTTTAATTTTATTATAATATATTACGTTTCCGCTTTTAACGGAATTTAAAAAATCTTCTGTTTCTTTCAAATTATACGTAATATTCATTTTAAGCGAAATGTCGGTAAATATGTCAGTTAAATTATATCTGTAAATACCGAAATTAAATTCGTTATTTACGTTTATGATTTTGCCTTCAAAATTTTCATAATATGTATTTTCTTCCTCCAAAAAATCTTTAACGGGTATAACCACATCCGCCATAGCCGACAAAAGACTTGTTTTAGAAGAAAAGACGGCTAAAAATTCTAAATTGGAACTGTAGCGTATTATTTCTTTT
>JAJYWW010000001.1 GCA_021791295.1 bacterium
TACGACGCCCGCTCTGGCAAATCAAATGTTTACTAATTATTTAAAAAAAATCGACAAGGGTCTTAAGAAATATTCCAAAAACGGAATAATTTTTATCAAAGGTGCGGTAGTAGCCGGAAACGTAAAAAACATCACGGATAATGTTATCGGCAAATAAAGGAGTCGGGTTTGAAAATAGGAAAAATCGATAAATTTATTTCTAAATGCCGCAAATACCGCTTTCCTTTATTGATTTTGTTTTTTATGGCGGCGGGTTCTTTGTCGGTTTTAATATACGCAAAATACGTTGGTTATTTCGGCTGGAATTACCAAACTTGCGTAAAACCGAAATACTTCTACGTAAACAGACTTGATAAAAATATACCCGCCTCCGCTTTTTTCGTCTTTAGGTTTAAAGGCAGCGGTCTTTATCCCAAAGGCTCGTTGTTCGTAAAGTATATGAGGTGCGTTTCCGGCGAAACACTTAAAACCGTCCTCGTGAAAAATCATTACCGTTATTATTGCAACGGCAAGTATTTAGGCTTTGGCAGAAATTATTCCGACCACGGCAAGGGATTTAAACTTCCGCATTTTATTTTTAACGGAATAATTCCTAAAAACAGGTATTTTGCAATGGGCACGGCTTGGGACAGCTACGATTCGAGATACTGGGGATTCGTAAGGGAAAAAGAAATCATAGGGATAGCTTATCCCTTAATTAAATAGGAGATTATTTTATGGGACTTATTAATTTAGTTAAAAAAGACAAAGAAGAAAAACCCAAAGAATACGTCAAAGAGGTCGAAAATATCAATTCTTATACCGACCCTAAAACGGCGGAAGAAAGAAATAAAATAATGAAAGATTTTATTAAAAAGGTTGTGATTAAAAGAAATGAACGGGATTAAATTATTAATTATAATAATACTTTTGCTTTTGCCGGTCAAAGTTTTTGCTTTCGCTTTGAACGGAAGCGTATATCCTATTATAGAGCCGTCAATTCTTGCCCAAATTAAAGCCGGAGCAAGAAAAATAGAAGCTCATCCGAACAGGCTAAGAAAAATGTTTAAGAAAAAACTTATGGATTACGTACCGACGCATGCTTATCTTCCGCCGGCGCGCAAAAGTTATATATTTTATCATGACGTTATTTATAAACTGCCATTTTCAATTCCGAGAGTCCAAAACGGCAAGGTAATAGGCGTGCTGTATCCAAAGGGATTTACTTTTCACGTTTTAAGATATTTGTCTTTCGATTTTCCTACGCTCGTTATATTCGATATAAAAAATAAATATCAAAGATTTTACGTAGAAAAAAAATTCGGGTATAATAATCCCGAAGCTATGCTTCTAACCACGACAGGAAACCTTAAAGATATTTTAAAAATGGCTGAGCATGTTAAAAAGCCCGTATATGCGAACATCGGCAAATTAGACGAACGGTTCGGAGTTAAAAATACTATAAGTATCGTAAAAAGGTCTTTTATAAGGCTTGACGACGCGCGGGTGAACGTCATAGGAATGAATTATTTAATAAATTATTACGAAAAAAACCATAAAAAATAATGGACGACAATATAACTATCAAGTTTTTTGAACGTATTACCGACGAAAAAACGAAAGACGAGATATGGAAAATTCTTTGCGAGTGCGACAAGGAGTTCTATCCGCCATTATCCGAAAGAAAAGTATATAATAGCCTACTTGAAATGAATTGCAGGGAAAGAATAGCGGATAAAAGACCTTATACATATTTCAAATCAATGATAAAGCAGAATTTTCTCGTGGCATTTATAGACGATAGATATATATCTGGATTTATGGCGTTCTTATCTAACGTAACATCTAAAGAATTTAACATAAAATGTAATTACTATACCACCCTTTGTGTAAGAAAGGCTAACAGGCAAAAAGGAATAGCTACGAGGCTATTAACCTTTCGTTTACCGGAAGAGTTTAGGTCGGAAATTACTATTACAAGAACTTGGAGCCTAAATTATCCGATGATTAAGTCTTTAAACGGAGTTGGCTTCGTTATAAAAAAAATTTCGACAAACGATAGAGGTAAAGGCGTAAATACACTATATTATCAAAGAAGAACGTTGTTTTAACTTTGCCGTATTTTTTTGATATAAAAAGTTGATTTATGCTATAATTTATTTTAAATTATAACTATCAAGATATAACTTATTACATATCTTTATAAACATTATGAAAAAAATATTTTTAATATCTTTGTTCATACTTATTATTGCGACGACAGTGAAAACCGCCGGAGCCATTACCTATTCCGAATTAAACCGATATGTTTTCGCAAGTTACACGCCTGCAAATTTCAGCGGCAAGATTCTTTATATTTTCGAAGACCCGCTATGCCCTTACTGCCATAAACTTAACGAACATATAGTTAAATACTCGCGGGAATCCGGTTATAAAATTAACTTGATATTTAAAATAGTCCACGGTGAACGGGCGTTTAATTACGCCGTTGATTACGTCTGCGGTCATAGAATTATAGACAACGCAAATTTTAAAAAATATATAGATTTGGATTATAAAGGCAATTACTGTCCTTACGGTAAAGATTTGGTTCTTTACGATATTCAAATTTCAAACCTTTTGGGCGTTGCCATAACTCCGTCTCTTATAAGCAATACCGGCTTTAGGGAATCGGGTTTGAGTTTAAGGGCGATTAAGCGGGGGCTCGGCATCAGATGAGAAAAATCAAACTTTTAACGGCTTCTATTATTATAAGTTTGTTCGCGGCGTTGTCTCCTGTAAAATCCTACGCTTTAATCGGTTGCGGAGCG
>JAJYWW010000171.1:0-326 GCA_021791295.1 bacterium
AACTTAACGCCTATTCTTTTAAAAATGGAAACAGCCTTACTAAGCCATACATAGAGAATTTCTCGTTTGCCGCAAAAAATTATTCCGGTAAAAACGGCAATACCGTTATGATAAGATTACCTTTGAGAACAAGGACCGAACTGACAAAAATTACGGCTATGGGTAAAAGAAAGTATTCTTTAAAGTTTGGATATAATTTTTCGGAAAAAACCGCAGTTTATCTAAGTTTTCCCAAAAATTATAAAATAGTTTTTATTCCAAAAGCCGTAAATATCAGAAACGCCGTCGGTTCTTTCGCTGTGAGCTATTCCGTAGAAAACGATACG
>JAJYWW010000171.1:336-2784 GCA_021791295.1 bacterium
AAAATAAAACCTAGGAGCTATACCGCGGCAAAAAAATTGTTTAATACCGCAATAAAAACACTCAGCAGGCAAGTTGTTATATTTCATGAATAATAAAAATCTTTCCTCCCATAATAACTGGTTTAAAGAGATTTCTTTAGGGAAATCTTTGGAAATCGGCCTTGTTCAGGTTTATACCGGAAACGGAAAAGGCAAAACTACCGCCGCCATAGGACAGGCGCTGAGAGCAAGCGGACATAATATAAAATCCTTAATAATACAGTTTCTAAAGGGCGGCTCGTATTCAGGCGAGGTCAAAGCCATAGAAAACTGCGTTCCGCTTATTAAAATTTATCAAGCGGGAAGCCCTTTTTTTATAAATAAGGATAAAATATCGGAAAAAGACATAGATTCCAACAGGAAAGGATTGGCTTTAGCCGAAGAAGCCGCATCCGGAGAAAACGATAATGGAATCGGAATATTAGTGCTTGACGAAATTAACGTAGCGATAAATTTAGGCATAATTAAAACGGAAGAAATTATAAAATTGATAAAAAACAAACGACGGGATTTAGAATTAATACTGACGGGCAGAAATGCTCCCAGAGAAATACTAGATATTGCCGATTTAGTTACGGAAATGAAAGAAATAAAACATTATTATAACAAAAATATTCCTTCCAGGATCGGGATAGAGAAATAATATGCCGAAAAACAAATATTAATTGATTTTTTATCCTATTATAGAATATAATAAGTTTTTCTAATTTGCAATTACATAATATAAAAATACGGAGGCATTTTAATGAAAGTAAGCATAATCGGCGCAGGCAGGCTTGGAGCTACACTTGCATATACTCTTACTCTTAAGGATATCGTAAGAGAGATTACGCTGATAGATATAAACCACAATCTATCGAGAGGCGAGATGCTCGATATTTCCCACGGAATTTCATTGACAGGCTATACTAGAGTAAAAACAGCCGATTACGACTCCGTCAAAAATGCAGATATCATAGTTATAACCGCGGGCATTCCTAGAAAACCAGGAGAATCGAGACTAGACCTGAATAAAAAAAACGTCCACATATTAAAAGATATAGTAAACAATATTACTAAATACAATAAAACCGCAATTCTTTTCGTAGTATCCAATCCTGTCGATATAATGACCTATGTCGCGTATAAAGTTTCCGGATTCGAAAGAAAAAAAGTCTTCGGCATGGGAACTATGCTCGATACTACAAGACTGCGTTCGGCAGTAGGGTCGTTTTTCGACTTAAACCCTAAAGACGTCGATATAATGTTTCTCGGCGAACACGGGGACAGCATGACGCCTGTTTTTTCACTTGCCGGCATAAACAGCGTACCGTTGAGTTCTATACCCGGATACGATAAGAAAAAACTTGAAGAAATTGCCGAATATTCAAGAACATGCGCGGCCGAAGTAATTGCTTTAAAAGGCGGAACGATATTCGCTCCCGCCGTAGTGATGGCTGAAATAATAGAATCCATGGTAAAGGATAGAAGGCAGATAATGCCCTTATCCGTTTACCTTGAGGATTATTACGGCATCAGCGGAATATATACGGGAGTTCCGGCGATCCTTTCAAAAGACGGCATAGAAACTGTAATAAAACCGACGCTTAACGAAAAAGAAATAGAAGGACTGAGAGGTTCGGCCTCCGTAATACAGAATGCGATAAAGGACTTAAAGGAAGGCGGATTTATAGATTAGGTTTTGTTGCGTTTTTTATGCAAAATTATTGCGTTATAATCCGCCGCACCTGAATTTTCCGCTTGAAAGCACCCCGATTATGCGCGAAGTTTTACCGACATTCTCTTCCCCGATAGAAGTTATACCGAAATTCCCCGTATGCGCCTGCAGTCCATAAATATTCAGGTAAAGAACATAATCGTTCATAAGATTCAAGCTTTTTTCAAAACTCTTTTCAAGCGAGAAAATCGAAATATCTACCCGCCCTTTATTTACCGACAAAGATTTTATACCGGTCTCTCCGAACCTGTGAATAGACAACAGATAAAGTATATACGAAACGTTAACCTGATTTTTGGCTACTTTTTTGAAAAATAAGAGATTTGCTTTAATCTTATTGAGCCTCGTTATATCGCTTTTCAATTGAAAATTTAAATTATTTAAAACTTCATCGTATTTATTTGAATAATTAATATAAGATACGTATAAAAAAACGATAATCGACCATGACAGGACGATTAGGAATATGAAAACGCCCAGTTTAAAAAAAGGATTTAATGCAAAATCTTTTTTATTTCGGCCGCTTTCAAGAATTTTTTCTAAATCGGCATGGAAATCGGGTTCCTTATCAATATCGGACATATGAATTATACCTGTTAGTTTTTTTAAAAAACATTTTTTACCTGATTAATTTATATCATATAATTTAACTTTTGTAAAATACGCAAAATTGTTTTCTTGAATTTTATTCC
>JAJYWW010000133.1 GCA_021791295.1 bacterium
CTTTATTAATTCCTGCCCTATACCGCCCAATCCGACTATTGCAAATTTCTTGTTGGTAATACTGCCGCCTATAGGACGATTTGCAATAGCGTGATTTATAGAATCGACGCATCCGTTATAATCCCTTGCCAAGGCCAGAATGAAAAACAGCGATAATTCCGCAACCGAAACGGCGTTAAAAGTGCCGACCGTGGGCACGTTAAACACTAAAACGCCTTTCTTAGACGCATAATTTATGTCGACGTTTTCGTATCCTATGCCGAACTGCTGTATAACTTTTATGTTTGGAAAAGATAAAACATCTTCTCCTATAGGAATCCCCGCATTAACTATTAAAGCTAAATTTTCTGAATCTTTAACGTCACCGGACTCCTTAAGCCAGCTTAAAAAATCTTCTTTATTTGAATAATACCTTACATTATTTCCGGCAAGGAATGGTTTTAAAATATCGTACATTTCCCTTGACCTTAATATTACGGCAATATTCATAATAATTTATTTTTTTAAGTGTTCTTCTTAATTAAATTAAAGTAATCGATATGTTATTTTTCACTATTTTTTTGCAGATTTAGTTTTTTTATTTAATTTTTCCGACACTTTTACGGCAGCTTTCAAAGTTTTAACCGTCGGTTGAGCGGTGCTTCCTTTTAAAGAACCTTCGCCCATGCATAACTGTAATTTTTTATCGTAGGTATATTTATCGGGGCAGATATATATATGGCGTTTACCCTCAAATTTATTAATTTTAGTTGCAGGCAAAGCATCATATCCTTTTAAATTGCCTTTTCCGACGCAAAGCTGAAGTTTGGGATTAAACGAATATCCAAGCGGACAGTAGTAATGTCTTGCATATGATATTCCCGAAAAAAAAGATATTGCAAAAATAGAAAGTAATGCCGAAATAGCTAATAACTTAACACTTTTCATAAATTTACCCCCGTTTAAATTTAATTTTAATTATTATAACACTTAAGGTTTTATTTGTGAAGATTTTTATAAAGGTTTCAAGAAAGCCCATTGAAAGAAATTGCATTGAAAATAAATTGAAAATAAAAAGTATATAAATTATAATATAGTGTATGAAATTAATACATTCCGCCATAAGAACTCGCGATCTTAATAAATCGCTAGATTTTTACGTTAAAGTTTTTGGATTTGCCGTTAGGGAAAAAAGATACATTGAAGCGCATAAAACGACTTTAGTATTTCTAAAAAGCCCAAACACTGACTTTGAAATAGAACTTATCGCCGACGACAACCCTAAACCTCTTAACGATTGCGAGAACTCTTTTGCGCATCTTGCATTTCAATCGGAAAACATAGACGAAGACGCAAAAAAAATAAAAGACGCCGGCATAACCTTTTCCAGAGAACCTTTCCTTTCTATGGACAAAAGCATGAAAATCGCTTTTCTTAACGACCCCGACGGCATTATGATAGAAATTATAGAATACCTGAAAAAATAAAGAGGATTTTGCGGAATATAATATCCCGCATAATATTTATTATATGCCGATACGCCCCATTATCTCCAAATGCATTCTAAAAAATCACATTTTCTCTCTTTGGTTTTTTGGCGCTGCACGAAGGCAAACAATATATAATCCTGGTTTTTACGGCAGTGAAAAAAGAACCGTCATATTTCATATCCTTGGAGCCGACAAATTCGTATTTCTCATAATCACTCAAAGTGCAGTTCCTTTGCTCAAGCTTTAGCAAGCGCTTCTTTACTGCTAATCCGCCTCCGTAACCGCCTAAGCCGCCGGCACTTTCAATGATGCGGTGGCAAGGTATTGCAAGAGCAATGGCATTTGCTCCATTTGCACCGGCTACTGCACGAACAGCCTTTGGATTATTTATATTTTTTGCTAATTGCAAATAGGTTGAAGTAGCGCCATAGGGTATCTTTATCAGGGCATTCCAAACGCTCTTTTGAAAATCGGTCCCAATCACTAATAATGGAATGTCAAATTTCTTTCTGTTTCCAGTCAGATATTCATCGAGTTGTTCTTTTGCTTTTGTTAGTATTGCATCATTTTGTTCTAAAAAGTCGGCTTTAAGTCCAATTTTTATCCTATTGTCGACAGTCGTTCTCATTTTTCTGTATCTGAAATCAAGCAAGCATAGACTATCATCAAAAGAACCCAGTATTAGTTCTCCGATTTTTGTTTTGTGATACTGGATATTGATTTGATTCATTTATTAAACCCTTTTTTAAACTTACTGTCTCAATCCCCTTATCCGGTTCATTCATTTCTATAGCGCCGTTTTCAATATAAACATTTACAGTATGTTGAAGGGACGTTTTTACGTTTTCGCCAATCTAAGTAATATTATAACAGTTTTTTCATATTTTCATAATTACCTTAATCTTTGCATTTGAACAAATAGTTTTATGCCTTAAGCGGACAAAAAAATGTTTAATATGGTATAATTAAGACATAGGTAGAACATCAAACATAATTATATTATTAATTTTAGGTTGACAGAATTAAAAGGGGGTAAATAAAATGACGGATGAAAGGAGATGGAATCCCGCAAATATAAAAAAACATTCGGCAAGCGACGAATCCGATGCCTATAAAAACAGCCTGTCCTATAAAGATATGTCCGTATGCAAAAGCTGTCATAATATTTATCACAATAAAAGATGGATAAAAGACGAAGAACTTTATAAATCTGCCTTAAAGAAGAAAGAAAATATAAATTATACTATTTGCCCGGCATGTTTAAAAATAAAAACAAAATTTTAC
>JAJYWW010000172.1 GCA_021791295.1 bacterium
TACGCTTTGTAATTTCGTCTATTTCTTTAATAAAATTATCCGTCAAATCCTGCACTTTTTTTTGAATTTTAAAAGACTGGTCTTCCGATATTTCCTTGGATTTTTCGTAAGTTTTTATCTTTTCGTTTGATAGTCTCCTGAAATTTCTTATTTCCTGTTTTATGGATTCGGATAGTTTGCCGACCTGTTTTGTTATTTCTTTGCGCCTTTCTTGAGTTAAAGCAGGTATTTTTATATTTATACTTTTTCCGTCGTTCGAAGGATTTAAAGAAGAGTCGTATTTTTGTATTGCTTTTTCAATAGCCGGAAGAGAACCTGCATCCCATGGATTTATAGTAATAGTTCTGCTGTCCGGAATAGATATCGAAGCAAGCCTTATAATAGGCGAAATAGAGCCGTAATATTCAACGTTAACCGCTTCAATTAATCCGGTAGAAGCCCTTCCCGTCCTGATTTTTGCAAGTTCCGCTTTATAAGCCTCTATAGCATGGCTCATTTTTGTTTTTGTTTCATTGACAAAAGCAGTTTCGTCCATAACATAAGCTCCTGAATTAAATATTTGCCTTTGATATCATCGTTCCTATGGACTCGCCTTTAACTACTTTTAAAAGGTTTCCCTTGCCGAGCAAATTAAAAACGACTATAGGCAGAGCATTGTCCATACATAAAGATATAGAAGTGGAATCCATAACTTTTAAATTTTTGTTTAACACGTCAATATATGTGAGGCTGTTAAATTTAACGGCCTGTTTATTTATCATAGGATCTTCCGTATAAACGCCGTCAATTTTCGTGGCTTTTAAGATTACGTCGGCATGAATTTCCATTGCCCTTAAGGATGCCGCCGTATCGGTAGTAAAGTAAGGATTGCCGGTTCCGGCCGCAAAAATAACCACTCTTTTTTTTTCTAAATGGCGCAATGCCCTTCGGCGAATATAGGGTTCTGCAACCTGCTGCATAGCGATAGCCGTCTGCACTCTTGAAATTACGCCGTTATCTTCAAGGCTCGCTTGAAGGGCTAAAGCGTTTATGACGGTGGCAAGCATGCCCATATAATCGCCTTGCGTCCGTTCTATTCCCAAATCTTTAGAAGAACTTCCGAATCCTCTGAAAATATTGCCGCCGCCTATAACTACGGCAATCTCTGCGCCTTCCGAAACGACGGATTTTATTTCCTGCGATACGAAATTAATTATCTCGGGATCTATCCCGCACTTGCTTTCGCCGGCAAGAGCTTCGCCGCTGACTTTTAAAAGTATCCTTTTGTAATTAAGACCCATTATTCACCAAGCTGATAACGAACAAATCTTTTTAAAATGATATTTTCTCCTAATTTAGCTATTTCGTTGTCTATAATAGCGGCTATATTTTTAGACGGATCTTTTATAAAAGCCTGCTCTAACAGGCAAACATCCTGATAGTATTTTTCAAGTTTGCCTTCTATTATTTTTTCTTTTACCGCCTGAGGTTTATCCATATTGGCAAGCTGCTCTCTGTATATCTCTTTTTCCTTAGCTATAACTTCGGGCTGAACTGCGTCTTTTTATATAAAGAGGGTTTGAAGCCGCGATATGCATAGCTATATTTTTGGTAAGTTCCTGAAATTCGTTCGTTCTTGCCACAAAATCGGTTTCGCAGTTTATTTCTAAAAGAACGCCTATTCTTCCGCCCGCATGTATATAAGAATAGACTAAACCTTCTTTAGCTTCTCTGCCGGCTTTTTTCTGGGCTTTAGCAAGACCTTTCTTTCTTAGCACTTCTACGGCTTTTTCAAGGTCTCCTCCGGTTTCTACAAGTACGTTTTTACAATCTACGAAACCTGCTCCGGTCATCTGCCTCAGATTTTTAACAAGTTCTGCGCTTATATTCTGTGTATTATCCAATTAATTTTTCCTCCCTGATATATAATATATATGCTAAATAATATAATTTTGACTTATTAATTAATTATTCTGCCAAGCATTGCAGCCTTTATTTAATTTTATATAGAAATATCCTCTTCCGCAGTCGATTCGGCATTTTCCGCCTGGGACGAAACGGCTGCTGCGAAAGTTTCTTCCGTTATAACTCCTTCCGGCAGAGGCCGGTCTTTCCCTTTCCCTGTTTTTTCTTCATAAACCTTCCTGCCTTCGATAATGGCTTCGGACATAGCATTGAGAATAAGCTTTATTGCCCTGATAGCATCGTCGTTTCCCGGTATCATCCAATCAACTAATTCAGGATCGGCATTTGTATCCGCAATTCCTATGACAGGTATTTCAAGTCTTTTTGCTTCTTTTGCCGCTATTATTTCATGGTGTACGTCGACTATAAAAACGGCATCCGGTATTTTATGCATATCCCTGAGACCGTTAAGAACTTTCTGCAGTTTTACTATTTCTTTTTCCATTCTAGCCATTTCTTTTTTTGTAAACCTGGAAAATTCTTCCGATTCTTTAAGGGATTCAAGTTCTTTCAATCTTTGTATGGAAAGTTTTATAGTGGAAAAGTTGGTCAGCATACCGCCGAGCCATCTTTCGTTGACATACGGCATACCGCATCTTTTGGCTTCTTCCACGACGATAGGATTTGCCTGTTTTTTAGTCCCTACTATAAGAATAGTTCCGCCTTCTTTTGCGATATCGAAAAGTTTTTCGTAGGCTGCAGAGATATACGGCAGTGCTTTTTGGAGGTCAACTATATGAACTCCGTTTCTTGCCCCGTAAATATAAGGCTTCATCTTTGGATTCCATCTTTTCGTCTGGT
>JAJYWW010000091.1 GCA_021791295.1 bacterium
AGATTTCTGCAGATTATTATAGTCGTAAAGCCCAGAAAAAATATTGAAATGCAGCATAACGGTAAAAGCATAACTGTATGAATCGTCCGGATGTATAGCCGGTCCGTTGCTGAAATAGTCGTATCCTGCTACTAATTTCGGTAAAAATTTTCCGTAAGCCGATTTGACGCCCAATTCCATATTTTTTTTGTTAAGCAGAAGCGCTTGATAATCGGGTCTTTTTCTAAATGCCGTTTTTTGCATAGATGAAATATTAAGGGTTTTTCTTAACGGACTGTTTTTTAGCTTGCTTGTAATTAAATAGTTAGAACTTATAGGAAGCCCAATCGTTATATTTAAAAAATATCTTGCCAGCCTGTAATTTTTTTCGGCGGACGCGAGTTTTTCCTTCATTTTTGCAACTTCTACTTTTGCCCTTAATACGTCGGAAGATACTACCTGGCCTGCTTTAAATAAATTTTCGGAAAGCGTTTTATAATTTTCCGCCGTTTTCAGCATACTTTTCATCAGGTTGACGTATTTTTTAGCCAGTATAACGGAATAATATGCCTTTGCTACGCCGTATAAAACTTCCTGTTTTGCTTCGCTTAAGCCTTTTTTTACGGACTGCATATGAAGCTGAGCTCTTTTATATCCAAAGTATATTTCTCCGCCCATAAATATGGGCTGTTCTATAGAAAACTCCGATTCGTAATTGTGTATCATCCCCGGATTATTTAAAAAACTAGGACTGAAATACGATTGAACGTTACGGTTTGTTAATATTCTCTGATTTAAAACGTTTCCGAAAGCATATAAAGGGTTGTTCGTGTTCATATAAATTTCGTCGAAATTAATTTTTGGAAAAAAACCGCTCATAGCTTCATTTTTCTCATATCCTGCGCCGTTAAGTTTAATTTTTTCCAAACTTAGCATTTTATTGTATTTTAACGCGTATATAAACGCCTGTTTTATCGATATGTCCGGTTCTATAGCCGCTTTAAAGGCAAACGCGTTTTTTGAAAATTTTGACGGAATTAACTGCATCAGCAATGTAACCGACAAAAAAACGGTAAAAATAATTTTTTTGTTTTTATATATTTTATTCATATTCATATATATTAATAATTATATATTTATCGGATTAAGTATTTATATATATTAATTTTATTTTTTTATTTTATTTAGGTAAATTCAATAAGATAGATTTTTCTTTTTTTGAAATGTTTTTATCGTGATTCCCGAATTCTTTTAGGTCTTTAAATATTTTTTCGATTCTTTTGTCGTTAAGTTCGTAACACATCATGACGCCGTCCCTTTTGCAGCTTACTATGCCTTTATTTTTAAGGGATATAAGGTGCTGAGAAACCGTCGCCTGAGAAATTCCCAAAGATTCCCAAATATTTTTAACGCAGGATTTATTGCTTACAAGAACCTCTATTATTTTAAGTCTTATAGGGTGTCCAAGAGTTTTTAGAAGTTCGGCTTCGGTTTTATATTCTTCTCCGATATTAATTTCATTCATAGTAGTTTTGCGCTGATATCCTTATAAATTAATTGCATAGAAATATTTATATATACATATATATAATATTCTTTTTATATTATAATTAATTTAAGCGATGATGTCAATAAAAATTGACAAATAGAGGCTCCCGCATAATTTCGGGAGCCTTAAAATTTGACGGTTTGCCTTTAAGGTTTTTGGTTAGGCTTTAGGCGGTTTAAAAATTAAAACGCAAGATGGATTTGCGAGTTAGCCGCATATTCCATAAAAGTAGCGGCGCCTGCGTATTCAAGTCCGTCAATCATATCCTCTTTTTTAAAGCCGAAAAGATCCATGGTCATCTGGCATGCAATAAGCCTTACGCCTGTTTCCTGGCATAACGATATAAGTTCCGGAACGGAAGCTACGCCGTTTTTCTTAATCATGGATTTCATCATAGAAGTAGCCATTGCCGTCATGCCCGGGATAGCGCCTATAATATTTGGAACCGGCATAGGCATGGCAGGATTTCCGAGCGGAGCGACTTTCAAAGAATCTCCTGCATCTTTTTTGAGTATCTGCAATCCGTAAAACGTAAAAAATATTGCGCTTTCGATATCGAGCGTCGCCGCCGTAGATGCCAGGATAAGCGGAGGGTATGCCATATCCAGCGTTCCGTGAATAGAAATGATAGCCATTTTTGTTTGATCAGCCATTTTTTTTCTCCTTAAATTAAATTAAACGTTAAAATTAATTTTAAATGCTAAACATAATTAAATACGACAAGTTTTCATGAATGTATAAAATAAAAAGGCCGATATTTTTAAATTTACCATTTTTTAAAATAAATGGCAAGAAAATCTTTTTTACGTTAACATAAAAAAATTTATTTTTTAAGGTTTATTTTAAGAAAAACGGCGGTTTTAGAGTTAAAAAAGATAAAAAAATAGCAAAATTTGACTTTTATATTTCATTTATGGTATATTTTTATAATAAAATAGTTTAAAACTATTTATTTATGTATAAAATATGTATTTTCTATATTAATTTTATTGATTTTGGAGTAAATTTTGAAAAAAGTTATAAAAATATTTTTGAAATTAAAAAACAGTTTGAGAAATTTAATAGCCGCAATAAAATTTAAATATTTTTTGCCCTATTTTTTACTTCTTTCGGTGCTTATTTCCGCGGCTTTTTTATCTTATTTTTATGTTATGCCTATGTATTACGGTTACATGAAAGAACGCC
>JAJYWW010000065.1 GCA_021791295.1 bacterium
AAGAGATAAGTCCGAAGGAAGAATAAGGGATTGATTAAACTTTATGGATATTAATATGGATACGATAATAATCGAATCCGTTATTTATATTGCCGTAGCAATAACGGCCGGCTATTTATTGAGAGACGGGGAACTTAAAAAAATTAAGCGGTTAATTTTAGTTTTTTATTTAATTATAGGCATAGCCGTTTACAATGTTCTATATTTTATAATACTTTCAGCGGTCGTTTTAATATTTGCAATAATAGTCTTGCGGTATTTTGAGTATTAAACGCTATTCGGATAATATCTTTTGATTTTGTAGTGTTTTTAATCGCGGTATTTTTTATAATCATTATGATGCCTCTGTAAAACCCATAAATCATAAATGAAAATTTTAGTTAAAGATATCTTTAACTTTTAATATGATATAATAAAAAATAAAAGAGGGTGCATAATAACAATGTCGAGGGTTACATTTTTACGCTTATTTATAGGGTTATTCGGCATTGTCTTTATTATACTGACATTTTGGCTGAGCGCATATTTTCATTTGAGTGTTTCTACAAAAATAGTAATTGTATTGGCTTTTGCGTTAGCAACTATTTTTGCGGAATTTATAATAGCTATCGATAATCTGGAAAAACGATTGAAGGCAACTTTCCCGTCGCTGGAACTTTCCATTAAAGAACAGATTGCTATTAATGAAACTATAATGTTATACAACAGGCTAAAAAAGAAAAAAACAGATATTGCGACTAAAATAGCCCTTGCCGATTTTGAAAAAATTCATCTTCTCTTAAAGCAAGCCGAAAAAGGGGGAGATTTTATCTTCCACGATATTTATGCCGCTAAATCGATTATATTAGGGGAATTAAAGCCGGGGCAGTCATTTAAGGTTGCGAGCAATCTTGTAGAACCGTTTTATTGGAAATCAGGTAAGGATATGACTGAACATACAAGACAAAATTACAGACAGGCAAAAAGAGGCATACGCATCGAACGGATATTTATATTGAAAAACGGGGATGATTTCTCTAAAATGGAAGAGATTATGGCGGAGCAGTCAAAAAATAACATTGACGTATTCTATGTTTTTCAAGACAGCTTAAATAAAATGATGCCTTATGCAAGTTTTGCCATATCGGAAGAATTGTCTATAGGAATAATTTCTCACAGGGAAGATTTATTAGGGAAAATTACTATTACATCTAATAATGAGATAATCACGGAACTTGCATGGGAATTTGACAATATCAAAAAACAATCCAATAAATTTAGTGTTGAAAAAAATGTTTGAATCCATTAATGCGGCGGATATTTTTTAAGCTCTTCGATTAGTTCCATGACGGTCATGGCGGTACCCCGTTTTTTTATTTCTTTCCCTTCTTTACCGTATGTTTTACTTTTATGACGGCAAGGTTTAGTTCGAGGGTTGTTTCGCTGCCGGTCGTCTCAAGGGCGCCGTCGAGGATATCTCCAAAAACGTCGGCTGCTTTTTCCATTATGGTTTTCCGTTCGGCTTTGTCTGCAGTCGGCAGTTTCGACATGCTTCTTGAGAGGTCTCTTATTTTGGCGTATGTCTCTATGATATCTAAGGTAGTTTGGATTGCCTTGGGGCTTTTGATTATAGTAGCGAGCATATAGAGGCCTTTTTCGGTGAAGGCTTTTAGGTCGGCGCTCGAATGCTTGATTTTATTGGACCGGTGGAAATTTTCCACCAGTTCATTTTTTTTCTCGGCTGTAAGTTTTATTATATAACCTTGAATTATTGTATGATAAAAATTTAGTTATTTTTTTAATATCCATTGCGATATTTTTTCTTCTAATTCCTGAATGCTTTTTTACAACTTGATTATCTTTCAGTATAGTGCTATATTTTATTATATAGAGTTGTTAATTTTTAAAAGGTATTAAAATTATGTTAAACGTAAAAGAAAAGTCTGCCGTAAATAATCTTTCCGGTCTATACGATACCGATTATTACACTTGGGCTATGACCAACGCGGAACTTCTTAAAGAAGGCAAATTAAACGAAATAGATTATATTAACTTAGCGGAAGAGGTAAAAGACTTGGGAAAATCGGAATATTATAAGTTAGAAAGCTATCTTGCAAATCTTCTTTCTCATATATATAAATGGGATAATCAGCCTGATTTAAGAACTAAGAGCTGGAATTTAACGATTTACAATTCTGTAAAACAGATTATAAAAACTATTAAAAGTAATCCCGGTTTAAAATCTAAAATTGGTTTAGCTTTTGAAGATGCATGGACAGACGCCGTAGATATATTATCTAAAGACATAAAAGACGAAAGCGTATTAGATTTAATTCCAGATAATTGCCCTTACTCTTTTGCCGATGTAGTTAAAAAAGCTTCTGAAATAGCTTTTAATAGAATTAAAAATTCCGATATATTTTTCCTTAATAACTTATAAAAATTCCTTTCATATTTGCGTTTTAAGGGCTTTGATTTTTCGTTTAGGTATAAAACCTTTTTTATCGCTCTTATTCCAAACATTGTCAACGGCTTTTTTAACTCTCAGCAGGGAAGTCCCCGTCCGGTGGGGCGGGGTGGTTGACGTGTCTCCGGAACCAGGTGGCTATACCCATAAACGGCATGCGTTTATATGTCATCTGCGTCGTTTGATTTTCCGCCGTTCTTCTCATACTCCCTTATAATCTTTAACGCTCTTTCGTATTCATCTCTTTTTAAAT
>JAJYWW010000041.1 GCA_021791295.1 bacterium
GCCTTTCGTTTCTTTGACTAAAGGCGTATGAACGCTTATATAGTCCGATTTTGCATATATTTCGTCTAAATCGACGAGATTTATTTCAAGTTCTTTTGCTTTTTCTTTAGATAAAAGAGGATCGTAGCCGATAGGATTCATGCCGAAACATTTTGCGCGGCTATAAAGAACCTGCCCTATATTGCCCATTCCGATAATACCTAAAGTTTTTCCGTAAACTTCCGTACCTTGAAACTTGCTTTTTTCCCATTTACCTTCCTTTATAGAAAGAAAAGATTGAGGTATATATCGAGACATAGCCATCAGCATGCCGAATGTAAGTTCTGCCGTCGTTACCGTATTTCCGCCCGGCGTGTTCATAACGACTATTCCTGCGGCTGTAGCTGCGGCTTTATCTACGTTATCCAATCCGCTTCCCGCCCTTCCTATAACTTTAAGATTTTTAGCGGCTTCTATAACGTCTTTTGTAAGCTTGGTGGCGCTTCTTATTACTATGCCGTCGTACTCCCCTATTATTTGCTTAAGCTCTTCGGGCTTTAATCCGGTTTTAACGTCAACCTGAATTTTGCCGGTTTTCGTTAATATGTCGATACCTTCTTTTGAAAGTTTATCGCTTACGATAACTTTGAACATATTATTTATCTCCTATATATTTTGTTACTGGTACGAAATTGAATTCTGTCCTGCTTTATTGTGACGGGGACATAATTGAATTCTGTCCCCGTAATATTTAATGATTTATTCGCCGAATAAAGCCTTTTGAGCGGCTTTAAGTCCGCTTCCTATTTCAAACTTATATCCTAATTCTTTTAATACGGCTTCTAATGCCGATATTGCCGTTATAACGTCAAAACATCCGGCATATCCAAGATGCGCTATTCTGAATATCTTGCCCTTTGCGGCATCCTGTCCGCCTGCTATGGTAATACCGTACTTTTCCCTTATAAGCTTTGTTATTTTGCCGGCGTCTATGCCTTCCGGCGCCCATACGGCGGTAAGAGCATTGGAAGGCTCGTCTACCGTGTAAAGTTTTAATCCCATAGCTTGAACGGCAACTCTGACGGCATTTGCAAGATTTGCATGTCTTTTGAATACTTTTTCCAATCCTTCTTCTTTAATTTCCCTTAATATTTCCCTTAATCCGACTATAAGCTGAACGTTAGGAGTATAAGCATTTTGATTTTTTTCTAACGATTTCTTTTCTTTTTTAAAATTAAAATAGTACTTCGGCAGGGTTGATTTTTCGACGAAACTCCACGCTTTTTCGCTTAAAGAAGCAAAAGCGAGTCCCGGGGGCAGCATAAGGGCTTTCTGAGAACCAGTAACGACGACGTCTATTCCCCACTCGTCCTGAGGAATATTTGTTACTCCAAGCGCTGTAATCGCATCTACGACAAGAATAGTATTAGGTCTTTTTTTAACGATATCGGCAATTTCTTTAACAGGATGATAGACTCCTGTGGACGTTTCGGATGCCTGTATGTAAACGGCTTTTATTTCAGGGTCTTCGTTTAATGCATCTTCTATAGACTTCGGCGAAACGGTATGCCCCCACTCCACGTCTATAGCTTTTACGTTAACCGAGTATGCCTTGCATATATCGAACCATCTTTCCCCAAATTTTCCGCCTCTGACCGCAAGTGCATGATCGCCTGCGGAAAGCAGATTTGTAACGCATCCTTCCATAGCGCCGGTTCCGCTTGAAGTAAAAATTAAAACTTCCTGTTTAGTCTGAAACAGAAATTTTAGATTATCTCTGACTTCCTGCAGAATAACGGAATATTCGGGAGCGCGGTGGTGAATTATAGGAAGCGACATATCGGCTAAAGCGCGTTCGGGCACCGGCGTAGGTCCCGGCGCCAATAAATACTTTTTTTGCATTTTTAAACCCCTTTAATAATATTAAAATTAATTTAAAAAAATTATAACTATAAAATTAAATTTAAAACATTATATACTAAAACAAATTTAATAAAAAAAGTCAAGGATTTAATGTATTTTTGTACTTCTAAAGATTTGCGCTTTTTTTATAAAATTTTTTTAAAATTTGACTTTTCTTTATATAGACATTATAATTTATGATGTATTTATTTGTTTGATATTTTTTTATCTATTATATAAATAAGTATATGACATGTGACATGTAATTTTAGCTTTTAACTTTTAACTTTTACAATCTAAATGGAAAATATGCGCAGTATTCATAAATTTAAAGAAACCTGTTTTTCTATACTTGCAGTTGTAATATTATCTTTTTTTATCTTGGTCGTTCCTTCATATGCTTCCAAATCTAAATCTAACAAAAAAAAATATACGGACAGTTTTTTAAATATAAGATTTACGACTACTAAGATTAATCAAAATAAAATTAGCGGAAAAAACGGCGCCGCACAAGTAGTTATTGTTTCTTCCGTAAATACAAATAATAGTTCTCAGCCGAAAAAACATGAAGCGGCGAAAAAAACGGCAGTCGTTGCCGCCGCATCCATTAAACCGGCAAACTCATCGGGCGGTTTGGCTGCATCCGGTCTGCTTGCAAAAAAAGGCGATTTTGCAAATTATCAAAAAAATATGACCCATATATTTCCTATGATTATAAATAAGGAAATAATACATTACATTCATTATTATCAGACTACGGGACGAGATTTTTTTAAATATGCGCTTTCAAGATCGGAAAGATATATACCCATGATAAA
>JAJYWW010000144.1 GCA_021791295.1 bacterium
TTATTCCCAAGGAAATACGGGGATTGGAACTTGTATCCTCGCAAATAATATATCCCAATATTTAAGCTCAAAGTTTAACGGCATGTTTATACCGGAACTCGAGGCAAATAAATATTTGCAGGATAAAAAAGCGAAAATCCATAGGCAGGAAATAGATTTGTCGGAATTTATCTCCGATATAAAACAGGATTACTCCGATACTATAATCAATGCCGTGCTTACGCTTCCTGAAATAAAAAATATAATCGACAAAACAGACAATTTCATTATTGCCGGCGGGGGAGCTTATTATATTCCCGAAGACATAAAAAACCGTTATAACGCAACTGTTCCCGACAAACCGGAATATGCAAACGTTATTGGATTTTTGCAGGCGGTTTAAAAAGGCAAATAAAATGCAAATTTAACATAATAATTATATACGGAGGCTAAAATTAATACCCACGAAAAATATAATACGGTAAATCATATTCACCTTGATATGCTTGTACCATATACAGAAGATGTAGATTTAGGACTAATGTTAGTAGAATGTGCAGATGGCAAATGGTATATAGAACAAGAGTTTTCAACTGACATTTATGATAAAGTTCCTGGCGTAGTTAAATCAGAAACCGATATTATTACTGAGCCTGTTTTCTATCCTGATGAAGAAACTGCGGCAAAAGCCGCTCTCGATATTGTTAGGAGTATATATCCGGATTTCATTATAAAATAATCACTATGAGGGCAAAAAAATGATAGGATTCGACAAAAAGAATTTCTTAAAGGCAATAAGATATGCATTTTTAAAATTAACTATAGTGTCATTAATTATAGGGGTAATATATATAGCCGGTTTCTATTTTGTCAATAAAACCGGTGTTGTAGATTATCGTCTGTTGAAATTTAATAATTTATCTAATGACACTGGGAGCATTTTAATTATAATTATGATAGGGATTGCAGGTATTATAATGTTAGCGGCTACGCTTGGATTAATACTTCTCATAATATATGCATTGATAGCTTTAATAGTTCAATATTTATATGAAAAAGGAGTTCTTTATTTTACTAAAAACGACGATAAGCCGGATTCGTGTATAGAAAGAGAGTTAAAAAGATGGTGGATTAAAAAAAATTAAATTAAATCGGATTTTTGCAGGCGGTTTAAGGAAGAGGAGAAAAGAGCAATGTTAAATTTCAAAAAGATTAAAGAAATATGCGGAGTTTTATTAATTTTTTGCGCAGTGCCGCTTGATGCTGCGGCATTATTTATTTTTGTATGCGAAGCTCCTATAATGCCGCTTTGGGTTGATGATTTATTGATTATTTTTTGCCCATTACCATTTATTTTGGTCTCTCTTTTATCAAAGAGGATTAATATCATTAAATGCGTGTAAAGCTAAATTCTATAATATAAGGAGCCAACGTGAACGATAAACATTACAGGATAAGCGTAAATCTCGACGGCGGCATAGCGGATCTGTTTTCGAATAAAAAAGCCCAAATGCCGCACGGATTTAAAAAGCTTTTTATTCAGAAGCTTGCCGACGATTTTATTTCTTTTTCCGGTAAAAAAGAACTCAAGAAGAACATCATAAAATATATTTCGGGCGAAATAAAGCTTGAATTTAAAGACTGCGAACAACAGGAAAAAAACGGCGTTAAAGACGATAAGCTATCCGAGCTTATGAAATTAAAAAATAATTTTTAATTTTTTTCTTGACATAATACCTAACTTGTTATAATAATAATACAAACATTTAAAAAGGAGGTATTATATGCTCAAAGAACGCTTTAAAAATTATTTAAAGGAGGCAAGTTTAAAAATTAAGCCGGAAAGATTAAAATCCGCCTTAATAGTCAACGCAAGGTTTTTGCCTATAGCGCTGGCTATCCTTTCCGTCGTTTTGACGTCCGCTTATGCCCACGCAAGCACGTCAAACGGTTCGGAGTTTACGCCGATACTGACGCTCATTACGGATTGGATTTTGGGAGTTCCGGGCATACTTGCCGCTATCGCTATCGTTTTAACAGGAATTTTTGCGGCATTATCTAAAGGCGCAATGGCTTTATTTATTTCGCTAATCATCGCCGGAGCAATTTTTGCCGTTCCCTCGATAGCCACCGGTATAGCGACGAGCTTAGGCGGAGCAACATTTTAAGGTTTAATTTTTAAGCCGCAAAAAAAATTTAATTTTAAGGAGGTGCTATATGGAAGAAAATCACGACGACAAAGCTTTAGAATTTATCGGAGAGGCGCACGTGGAAGTTCCCAATCCTGACTATAGAGCGGATGTTACCGTTTGGGCCGATAAAAAAATATTGTCCGAAGCGATAGAAGAAGGAGTCGAAAAAGGTCTCGAAGATATCTTCGCCCATTTCAAACATCAGACCAAAATATTTACTTTCGCTCTTTTAGGCATGGTGGCGATGCTTGCCGTTATCGCTTTGGTATTGTCGAGTTTTCACAATATGCCGTTGCATTAAGAAACAATTTTTATTTCGTGGAGGTGTTTTATGAACAGAAAAGAGTTGGCTCAAATAATAGCCGACAAAACTTCTTTGCCTTTCAACAAAGCCAATGCGGCTCTCGGAGAGTTTCTAATATCCGTCAGGGAAGCGGTTAAAAAGGGCGAAGAAGTAAGGCTCGTCGGTTTCGGAACGTTTAAGCTCGGAAGAAGGGCGGAAAGGGTAGGCGTTAATCCTCAAACAA
>JAJYWW010000053.1 GCA_021791295.1 bacterium
TTAACGAGTAATTATCGTCGTTTTCCGCCGCCGAAGGACTTTTTAATTCATCGACTATAAGCAGCCGGTCTATGCCGGATTCTTCGCATACATCTTTTAACGTTTTGGAACCGCCGCAGCAAAAATCCACCCCGTATTTTTTAAATACCCCGATTTTTTCCGGATTTTCCGAAGCAATTTCGCCTACGCTCTTTAAAAGTAAAACATCCTCATTGGTTTCCATTTACATTTCTCCTTGAATTTTTATGAACCCTTATTTATTTTTTGTAATTTTAACGACCCATTTAACCGGCCCGTTTTCTAAATATTCCCATCCGAAAGCGTCTCCGTTTTCCGCTGTAAGCTGATAATGCAAAGGTTTGGGGTCATGGTCGTTTTCTATTATAAGGCTTTTCCCGGTTTTAAGTTCTCCTAATATTTTAAATATCGTAGAATGTTTATATTTCGGTTCTATGGCTGTTACGTCTAAAGTTATCGAATCTTTATTTTTTTCCGTTTCCATTTTTCTCTCCTCGAATTTTAAATTTCCATTATTTATTTTTTAACCTATAGTTCTATTATCCCTAATCTTAAACGTTTAATATATGATTTTTGTCACATTAATAAAATAAAATAATTTTATAAAAAATAAAAATGTGACAAAAGTCATAACGTTTAATTTTTAAAATTTTTTATAATTTAATAAACTTGAAATAATTTATTTTAATTTATTAATTTATTATGGCGATTCTACCGAAATTCGACAAAAGATTTATGGCGGTATGGGCGCCTGCAATAGCAGGATTGATTATTATCATTTCGCTGTCTTTTATAGAATTATATTATTCTTTGAGGACATCCGACGGAATCGGATTAAATTCTAAAAAAGTTATCGCTCCGGCAGGAAAAAAGATATTTTATAAATTAGGGTGCGTCAGATGCCATAATATAAGAGCATTAGATGTTAAGGGAGGGCATGTCGGCCCAGACCTTTCAGGCGCCTATTCCGACGTAAAAAAAGTTTACAAGGAGAACGTAAACGGTTTCCTGAAAAATCCTACCGGAACGATGTATTTTGTATTATTGTTCAACCATTTAAACAGAGAAGACAGAAAAATCATAACGGCGGAATTAAAAAAGGCGCAGGATATTCAAAATAAAATGAAAAATAAAAAAGCAAACGACGATAAAAGGGGGTGAAAATATTTAACGGTTCGCGGTTAGATTTAATTTATTTTAATTAACTGTAATAAATGAAAAGAGGAGAGTTTATGGAAAAAAGCATTTATTATGACGAAAAAGCGGTAAACAAATTTTTAAAAATTACGTTATCGCTTACGATTATATTCCTTGTCGTTCTATTGGTTTACGGAACGTTCAAGGTATATTACGGTGCGCCGCCTATTCCGGCGCAGGTAGTAACCCAAAAAGGCAAGACCGTCTTTACCGGAAAAGATATCGTTGCCGGAAAGGCGAGGTTTCAGGAATTCGACCTTATGGATTACGGCTCTATTTACGGCAACGGCGCATATTTCGGGCCGGACTTTACAGACCAGTATATTCACAGGGAAGTTAAGTACTACAGAGACTTCGAGGCGCAGAAGCTTTATAAGAAGCCTTACGCTCAACTCTCGCCGAGAGACCGGGTTTATATAAAATCTCTCGTAATATCTAAAATAAAGAAAAACAGATTTTCTCAGGCAGGCAGACTTTTGACTTACACGCCCGGCGAGATATATGCTTTGGGGAAGATTCAAAAGAGAATCGAAAATCTTTACACAAAAGGCGACCGGAACCTCGGAATAGGAAAAAATCTGGTGCCTTCCAAACAGGATATAAAAAGGATAGTGGAATTTTATTCGTGGGCGGCGTGGAGCGCCGAGACGTTAAGGCCGGGAGTTAATCATACCTATACCAACAACTGGCCATACAGCAGAGGCGCGGGCAATACTCCGCCGACTTATCTTTATACGTGGACTTTTGCATCTCTGGCGACTTTTATCGCCCTTGCGGGTCTCGTCATATGGTTTTTCCTTAACTATATTTCTCCGGGCTGGCAGGAAGCTCCCGCAATGCTTGAAAACTGGAAGCCGATGGTGGACCTGGATAGTTTTAAAATTACCCATTCGATGAAAAAATCCGCCAAATTCTTTTTCTTAGGCGTTTTCCTGCTCGGTTTGCAGATTATAGCGGGTATGCTTCTGGCGCATTATTATGCGGAAAGAGCGTCGTTTTTCGGAATTCATACTCTTACCGCTCTGCCGTTTAATATCGTTAAGTCGTGGCATATTCAGCTTGCGATTTTATTTATCGCTTCGACATGGCTCGGCGCCGGTATATTCGTTTCTAAATATATAGGCGGCGGAAAAGAAGCAAAATGGCAGTCGTTTTTTATCGATTTTCTCTGGTGGGCATTATTAATCGACGGAGTTGCGGCTCTTGTAGGAATGTATCTGGGAGCCAAAGGCTATTTTCATAACGGCTTATGGTTTTTCCTCGGCAATCAGGGGCTTGAATATCTGCAGTTGGGAAGGCTCAATCAGATTATCGTATTCGTAGGCTTGCTACTGTGGGTCGTAATACTTTACAGGGCGTTAAAGCCTCATTTCATAAAAAATACCGATAAATGGAGCGTCGAAAGCCTGTTTTTAATAAGCGCCGTTACTATAGGTTTGATGTACGTATTCGGAATGTTTCCGCTTGCGTGGATTCT
>JAJYWW010000158.1 GCA_021791295.1 bacterium
TTAGGTTTTGTCAATCGTAAAAATTAAAGAAAACGAATCGTTCGAAAATGCTTTGAGAAGATTCAAAAAATCTTGCGAAAGAGCAGGCATTCTTTCTGAAATCAGAAAAAGAGAGCATTACGAAAAGCCGAGCGTGAAAAAAAAGAAAAAAGCGGCAGCTTCCAGAAAAAGAAATTCCAAAAAAAATTATTTCAATTATTAATAATTTATCGATAAAATCTATGAGTTATTTGGATATAGCCTTTTTGGTCTTTTTTGTCATTATTATGATAAGAGGTTTTTTTAGAGGCTTTATAAAAGAGGCTATATCTATACTCGGGGTTTTTTTTGCCTATTACGGAGCGTCTTACGTAACTTCAAAATATTATGATTCTTATTATTTAAGCAATATCGCGCAGCGGTTTAACAACCAAGAATATGGAAAAATAGCTGTTTTTACGGCTGTTTTTTTATTAACGATAATAATTTTTGCAGTAATATCGTTTGTACTTACAAAAATTATAGATTTAGTAAAATTAGGATTTTACAACAGAATGGGCGGTTTTTTTTTGCCGGAATTAAAGCCTTTTTATTACTGAGTTTAATTTTTTATTTTCTTTTTTCCATTCCAATAACCGCTAAAATTTTAAATAGTTATAAATCGGAAAGTTTTATCCCTTATTTTTTAAAAACCGGCAAATTTTTATCCCCGTATCTGAACAGATTCTATTAAATTTTCATTCGCCGTATTTAATTGTTTTAGGTTTATATATTGTATAATTAAGAAGTTATGGATAAAAATATAGAAACCATATTGTCTTACGTTAATATCGTAGAAGAAATATCGACCTTCGTTAAATTAAAAAAAACAGGGAGAAATTATACAGGTTTATGTCCGTTTCACTCCGAAAAAACCCCTTCTTTCAGCGTTAACGAGGTAAAAGGATTATACTACTGTTTCGGGTGCGGCAAGGGGGGCAATGTCATAACTTTCCTTAAAGAAATAAAGGGAGATTCTTTTGCCGAAGTAGTCGATTATCTTAAAAATAAATACAATATTCCCGTCGAATATATAAAATTTCGCAAAACCGACAGCTCGTCCAAAGCGGAAAATCCGGTTAAAAAAATAATAAATCTTGCCGTTAATTTTTATTACGAAAATCTTTTCGTTTATGTTTCTAACAGCCGGCATATAATGAATTATCTTGACGAAAGAGGTATAAACGCCGATGTAGCAAAAGACTTTAAATTAGGATATGCCGGTTTTGGAAACGGTTTAACCGCACTGCTTAAAAGCGTTAAGGCAGATCTTGATATTGCCGCGGATATGGGGCTTTTGGTTAAAAAAGACGATTACAATAAGGTTTATGCCGACAGATTCGTCAATAAACTGATTATTCCCATAATGGACAGAACCGGCGAGCCCATAGCATTGGCTTCCCGCATTATCGCTAGGGAAGGAGAGCAGTTATCCCCAAACTTTCCTAAATATATCAATACCAATAATTCCGAAATTTTCGTAAAAAATAATACTCTGTATGGTTTAGACAAGGCAATTCCTTTTATTAAAAAAGAAAATGCAGCTATAATCGTAGAAGGTTATTTCGATATGATAACGCTTTATGCAAACGGTATTAAAAATATTGTAGCTACGATGGGCACCGCTCTTTCAAAAAACCATATTTCAAATTTATCGAGATTGTGCGATGAAATTGTTTTGCTTTATGACGGGGATAAAGCCGGAATTAATGCAATCAATAGAGGAATGGAACTGTTCAGGGAGTTTATGGACAGCGCCGATAAGAATATTTACGCCGCCTGTCTTAGCGGAGGAGAAGATCCAGATACTTTCGTGCGAAGATTAGGAAGCGAAAGCCTTATTAAATTAATTAACGAAAGCAAAAAACCGCCGGTAGAATTTGCGATAGACTATTATGTTGAAAAAAACAAAAAAAGCGGTATAATTAATAATAATGAGGAAAATATCTTAAAAAGAAAGATATCCGTAATACAAGAAGTCGTACCGTATTTTAAAAAAATCGGAAATAATATTATATATTCTCATTACGTAAATATACTTGCCAATAAACTCGGTTTAAATGAAAACGTAATAAGAAGGTATATTGAATCAAATAAAAGCGGGATTGAAACAGGAAGCACGGATTATAATTCAAATCCCGCTGCCGAAATTTCAATAAAAGAGGAGTTGGGCATTGAAGATATTATAGTAAGCAAAATATTTTGCAATTTGGTATTGACAGAGTATATCAGCGATGATATAATATCTGAATTTTCCGATAAAGACGCCGTATATATTATCAAAGAAATTCAAAATGCCGTTAAAAAAGGCGCAAGTCAAGAAATAATTAAAGACGCGGTAGAAGAAATAATTTCTGGAACCGGTAACGCCGATAAATGGAAAAGGATTTATTATACAGGTCTTATGTCGGAAAATAGCGGAAATAGAGAAGATTTTAAGAAACTTCTTATGAAGCTAAAAGTTAATAATATAGATAAGATATGCAGAGATATATTAGGAGCAATTAAAAGCGGTAATTTAGACGAAAAAGTCAGAATAATTAAATTTCAGGAATTAAACAGGTTAAAATATATATCTAAAGAGTTTCAAAAAAAGATTTGCGGGTACTGATATAATATGACTAAAAAAAATATAGAAAATAAAAAAAATAATAAAAAT
>JAJYWW010000152.1 GCA_021791295.1 bacterium
CGTGCTCCATTTTATAAACGTCGTCTATTGATTTTTGATAATACGATTCTATGGCAAGCGTTATATCGATAGACAGTATTTTCTGCACCGAATTAAGTATCGATATAGACTCTTCGCTGCCTATGCCTTTTTCTTTACAGCATTTTATAACGGCATCCGTTATAAGCGTATTGTAATACCCGTAACTTCCTATGTAAACCGAAGGCGATATTTTATAAACGTAATGCGCAAAACCGACTATAACCCTGTTTATAAAATAATTTTCGTCGTACGTCAATCCGAACAGCTGCTTAATATAGTGGGACTGGGTAAGCTTCAGCTGTTCCAAAAGGTCGGGTCTTGAATTAATAATTTTCGCGGTTTCTTCTATATTCAGCAAATAGTCGTAAAAATCCGAAGCTATTTTTAAAGAAATATTTTCTATACATCCCTTAATTTTATCTATGCCGTCTATGTCTTGTTGCGTAAAATGAGTCAAATCTTTTAAAAGTTTTATATTGTTTTGACCGAAAAGACCGTAAATGCCTATAACGCCCTTTTCGGTCATTTTATTTTTTTTCAATATATCGTCCAATCTGCTCATAAATCCTCCTTTTTTAAACCGTTCAGACCTATTTATTGAGTTTTATTTCTATCGTCTTCTTCCGCCGGGTTCGCTATTTTTAAACTCTGCTCCATATTCCTCGGATGAAATTTTGCATGCTGTTCTTTTAAATGAGATATATCGGTATGCGTGTAAATTTCGGTAGTGGCAATACTGGAATGACCAAGCATCTGCTGAATCGACCTTAAATCCGCACCGCCTCCCAGAAGATGAGTAGCAAAAGTATGCCTTAACATATGCGGAGTTATATTTTTATCTATTTTAGCGAGAAGCGCCGATTTTTTAATAATTTTCCACAAACCCTGCCTTGTTAAAGGCAGACCTTTTGAAGTAATAAACAGATACGCTTTTCCGGTATTTTTAGATTTAACGGCGTATTTTTGCCTGAGCGGCAGATAAACTTTAAGCATCTCTTTAAAAGGCGTTCCAAAAGGAACTATTCTTTCTTTAGAGCCTTTTCCTATTACTCTCGCAAAATTTAAATCGAAGTTAAAATTATCGAGCTTTATGTCCGCAAGTTCGGAAATTCTCAGTCCGCTTGAATATAGAAATTCTATTATTGCTTTATTTCTAAGATTTTCAAATTTGACCGCATCGGGGTCTTTTCTTTTTCGTATTCTCCCCTGTCCCGTAAACTCGACCGATAAAATTTTTCTTATCTCTTCTTCCGTAAGAAAATCGGGCAGTTTCTTTGCCGTAAAAGGATATTCTATATCTTTAAAAGGAAATTCCGTTACAATGCCGCGTTTAAATAAAAATTTATAAAATCCTTTAATAGACGAGTAAAACCTCGCCCTTGTTTTTCCGCTTAAATTTAATTCGGAAAGATAAGACAGGAAATCCTGAAAAAAAAGTGGTGAAAGTTCTTTGAAACTAATATTTTTGTCCGCTAAAAAGCCGTGAAATTTCATTAAATCCAAATAATACGAAGAAACGGTATTAAGGCTTAAACCTCTTTCTATTTTAAGAAAAGATATATAATTTTCTATAAAAGCCTCAAATTCGTCTTTTTTAATCGGAATCTGCCCTGCATTCATAATTTTGCATTTCGTCATGCGCCCCAATAAAATTACGGCGCTATGTTACTTATTTTGCATCGTTTTAGTCAAATAGTTAAATAAAAAGCTGAAATCCAGCTTTTTAAATTCATATGTTCCTATTCCTTTTATCAGGACGAATTTTATCCGTTTATCCGCCACTTTTTTGTCTAATTTCATTGCGTTTACGTACTGTTCGGGAGTAAAATCGGGAACATCCGCCGGCAGACCGGAATTTCTTATTAAATTTTTAATTCTCGCTGCGTCTTCTTCGCCGCATAATCCAAGATGTCTCGACAGTTCTGCGGCAAAAACCATTCCTATGGCTATCGCCTCGCCATGCTTAACGTTTTCGTAATTATATAAAGTCTCTACGGCATGCCCCAAACTGTGACCGAAATTTAAAACGGAACGCAGTCCGGATTCTTTCTCATCCTTATTAACTATATCCGCCTTAATAGAACACGACTTTTCTATTATATGAATTAAACATTCTTCGTCGTAAGCAAGGATTTTTTTATAATTAGACTCAAGATAGGAAAAAAAATTTGCGTCTAACGAAGCTCCGTATTTTATGACTTCGGCAAATCCGTTGGCTAACTCTCTTTTATCCAATGTTTTAAGAAGATTTACGTCAATAAGAACGGCTCTCGGCTGATAAAAAGAGCCTATAAGATTTTTGCCTTTAGGATGGTCTATGCCCGTTTTCCCGCCGACGCTCGAATCTACGTCGGCAAGCAAAGTAGTCGGAACCTGAATGAAGTTAATTCCCCTCAGATACGTAGCCGCGGCAAATCCCGCAAGGTCGCCGATGACTCCGCCTCCGAAAGCTATTATATAATCGGACCTTTCCATACCGTTATATATCAGACGGTCGTGAATATCGGCAAGATATTTAAGGCTCTTCGTGGATTCTCCGTCGGGAAGGACTATGAAATCAAAATTTTCTATTCCGCATTTTTTAAGAAAAGCCGAAAATTTAACTCCGTATAATCCATAG
>JAJYWW010000064.1 GCA_021791295.1 bacterium
TAGCCGTGCTCGAATTATCGATATTTCCTAACCCTCATAAACTTAACAAGGGATTCAAGACGGTTTTCTAAACTAAATAGGAAAAAAGTTTCCCCGCCAGTTCTCTTTTTGATTGTCTTTCAAACCTCGTTATATCGCCGTCTTTTTGAATTAGAAACCCTTCGTTTTCATCGGCGCCTATGACATCTTTGGATACGTCGTTTATGAAAATATAGTCTAAGGACTTTTCTGCAAGTTTTTTACGTCCGTTTTCTATCAAGGAGTCGGTTTCGGCGGCAAAACCGAAAATTATCTGCCCGCTTTTTTTAATCGTCGATAAAATTTTTAATAAATCTTCGTTTTGAACCAGTTCGACGTTAAGGACGGCACCTGCCCCGCTCGTATTTGCGGCAGTATTGCCGCTTTTTTTAATCTTTACTGGGCTTTTTTCTTTAAAACCGTAGTCCGAAACCGCGGCCGCCATAAAAAGCATATCGCACTCCTTGAATTCGGAAAGTAAAACTTCTTTGAAATCGCTAAAACTTACGCAGTTTATAATTTTTACCTTTTTGTTTATATATTGACCGCCTTTATCGATATTAAGAGCAATTAACGTAACGTCGGCCCCCTGCCTTACCGCTTCGTTCGCAAGGCTTATCCCCATTTTTCCGCTCGAACCGTTCGACATAAACCTAACGGGATCCATATATTCTCTGGTAGCTCCAGCCGTTATTAAAACTTTTTTACCCTCAAACTTCTTTTCGCTGAAAATGGATTCTACGTCGGATACAATGTCTTCTATTTCCGGAAACCTGCCTTCCCCGAAATCGCCGCAGGCGGCATTTCCGGTTTCGGGAGAAACAATATGAAAATTATATTTAGTTAATTTATCTATGTTATCTTTTAATATTTTATTTGCAAACATATTAGGATTCATGGCGGGAACTAAAACTTTGGGTTTATCCGGCGAAGCAGAAACCGTCAAAGTTATGAGGGTATCGGCAATGCCCGCGGCAAGCTTGTTAATCGTATTATACGTCGCCGGAGCAATTAATATAATGTCGGCAAACTTAGACAGGGTAATATGAGACAACGGATTTTTAAAAGCGTCGTCGTCGAAAACCTCTTCTCCGAAAGATTCAAAAATATAAGGAGAGATGAATTTTCCGGCAGATGCGCTTAATATGATCTTAATGTTTGCGCCCTCTTTTTTAAGCCTTCTGTATAAATCGACGCTTTTATAGCATGCAATCGAACCGGTAATGCATAATAGAACGTTTTTACCTTTTAACGTCATAGAATTTTTTTATGGGTTAAATTAAGTACGGATTAAATTTTCTTTCGTATCCGATAGTCGTAGCTTCGCCGTGACCGGGATAGACTTTAACGTCGTCGCTCAACGTTAGAAGTTTGCTCTTAATAGAACTTATGATTTGTTCAGACGAACCACCCAAAATATCCGTCCTGCCTACGGTATTTTTAAAAAGCGTATCGCCGCTGAAAAGATGCCTATCGTTTATCAAAAACGACATACTTCCGGGCGAATGTCCGGGCGTAAAAATAGGCAGAATTTTAATGCCGCCTAATTCGACAACTTCGCCGTCTTTTAAATATTTGTCGATTACGACGTCTCCGGTATATTCAAAACCGAGATATTCAGCCTGCTCTTTCAAATTTTTCAGTATATATTCTTCTTCTCTATGCGCAATAATATCTATGCCGTATTTTTCTTTAAAATAATTATCCATTAACACATGGTCTATATGACAGTGCGTGTTTAGTATAAATTTTAAATCGATATTTTCGTCCAGAATTATTTTATCTATTTTTTTTTCCTGCCCGCCCGGGTCTATAATAAAACCCTCTTTCTTTCCTCCGGATTCTTTTATTTCATCGTTAAACACGAGATACGTATTTACTTCAAACGGACCTGCCGGTATGGTATAAAACTTCATATATTCATAATTCCTTTACTTATTAAATTAAATATTTTTGAAAAGCGTTGATTAAAACGTCAAGATTTTCTTCGGTATCGGCTTCTCCGTATATTCTCATCAAATCTTCGGTTCCGGAAAGCCTTGCCAAAAGCCAAGAATCGTCGTCGAAAAAAACTTTGTATCCATCGGTCATATTTTTGCCGATCACCTTTTTGCCCTCAAAAACGTTTGGAAATTTTTCCATTTTTTCGTCTATTTCCGCCTTGAACTTTTCCTTATCTACCGGAACGTTAATTCTTTTAGTATAAACCTGTCCTACTTTTTCAAACAGATTTTTAACGAGCGTCTTTAAAGGTTTTTTGTAATATGAAATCATCTCCAAAACCAAAAGGCAGGTATATATTCCGTCTTTATCGGGAACATGACCGGCTACCGTTAAGCCGGAAGATTCTTCGCCGGCTATTATAACCTTTCCTTCAGAAATAAGTTTCCCGAGATATTTAAAGCCGACAGGCGTTTCTATTACTTTAAAACCGTAATATTTTGCTACTCTATCAACCAAAGCCGTCGTAGCTACGCTTCTTGCCGCATCGCCTTTTATCCCCTTGCCTTCGATATAATAATTATAAAGAAGAGGGAAAATTATATTCGGCTCGACGAATTCCCCGCCTTCGTCCAAGATGCCGTACCTGTCGGCATCTCCGTCCGCCGCAAGACCTATGGCTGTTTTATCGGAACCGTCCGCATTTTTATTTTTATTATATTCTTTAATTAATGCGCCCATATCTTTTAAATTTTTTGCGGACGGATCAGGCGCAAAACCCGGCGCAAAAAAAGCGTCTCTTTCTTCGTATATTTCTTTAAATTCATAACCGGCTTCTCCTAAAATTTTTCCGATTATGCCTTTTGAAGTTCCGTGCAAAGATGTAATAAACGGAAAAAGCCTCCGCCCGTTATCCGCAATGAGTTTTAAATTTAATTTTGATTTTACGAGATCTATATAATAACTTATAAAATCTTCTTCGATTAATAAACCCCGCTTTTTTGCTTCGTCGAAATCCATAAAATTATATCTCGGAGATTTAAGAAGATCGTTGGATTTTCTCGTTAAAACTTCGGTATCTTCCGGAAGAGCGGGTCCGCCCCAGTCCGGCGAGAACTTTATTCCGTTATAATTGTAAGGATTGTGGCTTGCGGTTATATTTATCGCCCCAAGCGCTTTTTCTTTTAGTATTTTAATAGAAATAACCGGCGTCGGAGTGAAAGTATCGGCAAAAATTACGTTAAAGCCGTTGCCGCAAAAAACCGATGCGCTTATTTTTGCAAACTCTTCGGAAAGGAAGCGGGTATCGTAACCGATTATTATCTTGTTAGAAGGAAAAGCGTCTTTGTATTTTTCGGTTAAAAAATCGCATACCGCCTGCGAAACTAACTTAACGGATTCATATGTAAAATCGTCGGCTATTTTGCCTCTGTAGCCCGATGTGCCAAATTCTATTTCAAAAGTATTAATTTTTCTCTCCTTAATTTTATTACCGTTACGATAAAGCGCTTAAATCTCTTTCGTCCTTCCATGTTTCTATATCATGGTTAAATTGATTTATGAGATCCAAGGCTTTATCTTTATCCCTGCTTTCCGAAAATATCTCGAAATGGGCTCCTTCCGACGTAGGATATGCAAGAACCCATCCTTCGGGTTTTATCAGCTTTATACCGTCTATTAATAAAACATTATCTCCGCTGTATTTCTCGAAAAATTTTCTCATAACAAAACCTTTTAGTTCGGTAGGACAGGGAACTCTTTTGTATTCAAAATAAGTCGGCTCTATAAACCTCAATTCATTTTTAATCGAGGTATTAAGTTTTGCCAACATCTCAAGAAGTTTTATCGTCGAATACATTCCGTCGAATGCCGGCATAAACTTAGGATAGATATATCCGCCTTCGTTGTCGCCCGCAAAATAAACATGGGAATTAGCCGATTTTTCCATAAGACAACTTGAAGAATTTTTGGCGAAAAATATTTCAAAGTTATAATCGGCAGCCGATTTCGTTATATTAAAAGAAGAACCTACCGGAACGGTGATCGATCTGTCAGTCTTTTCCGTTTTCATAACCAAAAGCGCCATTAAAGTTAAAGCGGTATTACCGTCTATGTTGTCGCCGTTTTCATCGCAAATATAAATTTTTTCTCCTCCATTATCGATGAAAATCCCAAGATCAGCGTTGATAGACCTAACTATGCTTGATAATTCTTTAAGCGATTTTTTAAATTCTTTTTCAGTCTTCGTTATTTTTGTCTGGTCTAAATTTGCGTTGAGATGAACCGAATCTATTCCAAGTTTTCCTATAATTGAGGGAAAAATCTTCGATGAACTTCCGTATGAATAGTCTATAACGATTTTAAACTTTCTTTTTATAATTTTATCGACGTCTATCGTATTAAGAAAACCGTCGGCATAGTATTCCGTTCCGTGAGTCGGATAAAATATCTCTCCCGTATCTTCGGAACCCACTCTGGAATAATCTTCCCTGAAAAACAGTCTTTCTATTTTTTGTTCCCCAAGCGTCGATAGGTCTAAACCGTTAGAATCGAAGAACTTTATATTTAAGAGCTTTTTATCGAAAGGATGTTTTCTTACGTGTATTCCTCCGGAGCTCTTAAACTGTTTTGCCTGATATCTTACGATGGAAATAGGCGTATCGCTGAAATCGTTGACGTTAACGCCTACCGAAAGCGCTCCGGACATCATAGCCCTCGAAAAAAGCCTCGAAGTTTTGTGACTGTCCCTCGATACGGAAATCGTCCTGTTTTTACCTATCGTCGCCCCGAATGCCGCCCCCAGTTTAGATGCAAATTCGGGGGTAACCTCCAAATTTGCAAGAGCGGTAATTCCGTATTGACCGAATATTTTTGCGCTCCACTTGTCCGACCAAATGAGGCTTTCGGATAATATAGCGCCGTCTTCCACATTTTTAAACGGCCATATCTTGACGTTAGGATTTATAACAGCGCCGTTGCCTATATGGCATACATCCGATATTACTGCACCCGACCCGATAAAAACATTGTTTCCGACGCTTGATTTGTATCCTAATATTGCCTCTTGTATATCGCAGTTTTGACCTATCTTGGAACTTTTTCCTATAATCGAACCGCTTATCTGCGTAGATTCCCCTATGGTGCAGTTATCTCCGATAACGCAGTTTTTAATTTTACAATTTTGAAGAATATGAACGTCTTTGCCTAATATTGAATTTTCTATATCGCAGCTTATATCTACTATGCTTTTTACGCCTACTCTTACACTTTTTCCTTCAAGTATTTCTCCGTCGATATTAAGGTCTATCTTTCCGGCTATAATATCTAACTGGCTCTGTCTATATTCCGAAAGCGTGCCTACATCTTTCCAATATCCCGAAGATATATGTCCGAAAAGGTTTTTATTTTCTTTTAAAAGTATAGGAAAAAGATCTTTTGAAAAATCGAATTCGCTTTTTTCGGGAATAATTTTTAATACCGATTTATTTAAAATATAAATTCCGGTATTTATAGTATCGCTGAATACTTCCGACCATGTAGGCTTTTCTAGAAACTTAGTTATCCTGCCTTCCGCATCCGTAATAACTATCCCGAAAGGTAGTGGATTTTCGACTCTCGTTAAAACTATAGTTGCGTCGCCTTTTCTGTTAATATGAAAATCTATAGATTTTTTTAAATTTATATCTGTAATAATATCTGCGCTTATTACTATGAAATCGTCATCTTTAAGTATATTCTCGACACTTTTAACGGCTCCTGCCGTCCCGTAATCTTCTTCGGCAAGAATATATTCTATTTTTACTCCGAAACCTTCGCCGTCTCTAAAATGATTTTTTATAAGTTCGGGCTGGACATACAAAAGGACGATTAAATCGGTTATGCCGTATGTTTTTAGCAGATTAACGACATGCTCCATCATAGGCTTATTTGCGATATGAATCATGGGTTTAGGAGCATTATTGGTTAAAGGTTTAAGCCTCGTTCCAAAACCACCCGCCATTATAACCGCCTGCATAACTTGATACCCCTTGATTTATTATAATTATTGTTGCACTCTGCGAATTATTCTATTAAAATTATATCTTAATAAACCATAAAATCAAAACATAAAATTTATGCTTTCCTATATTCTTCATTTAGATACGGTCTTTTTTTTGCTAATAAACGACAATTTTCATTTTTCTTTATTAAACGACAATATGAGGGCGGTTACATATCTGGGTAACGGATGGGTTGTTTACTGGCTGGTTCTTGTCTATGTTTATTTTTATAATCGATCAAAATTTAAAGAATCGTTCTTTCTGCTTTTTTTAACTCAAATCGTCCCGGGCATATTCGACATTATATTAAAAAAAGCGGTAAACAGACCCAGACCAGTCGTAGCCCTCCACAATCTTATAAAAACCGGCGCCGTCCATATAAACCTACTGGGAAGACATCTTACGGAACACTCTTTTCCTTCGGGTCATTCCGTAACGGCTTTTTCTTTAGCGGTAGCTCTTTCTTATATATTTCCTAAACACAAAAAATTATTTTATATTCTTGCGTTTGTAGTGGCTTTTTCCAGAGTCTACGACGGCGAACATTATCCTTTAGACGTAATTGCCGGCAGTATTTTAGGTTATTTATTTGCAAAGATAACCCTTATCGCATATAAAAAAATAAGAAAGTTTAAAGATTTTAACTTTGAATAGTATTATGAAGTTAATTTTTTAGACTCTATATATATTACTATTTTTCGCGCAATTCTTTTAGATGCGGTTTCTATCGCCATTTTTTCCTGTTTATGCGCAACTAAAGGATTTATATAATTATAATAAGTCGCGCCGGAAGAAAAACCGATGTTTTCGAAAATTATCTTTCCGTTCGTTTTATACATACTTACCGTCACGTTTACCGTTATCATATAATTCACTGCCGCCGCTACTCCGGTATAGGACATTACGCTGTTACTAATTGAGGTAATCTTTCCGGTTAAATAATATAGCGCATTGTTTTTATTAGAGGTAAACATATCGGTCTGAACATTGAGATAATTTGCGATATTATTGGAAAAATATACCCCCACGCCGCTTTTATATGTTAAATTTTTAAAAGGCTTTATATATATCTGCGAGATATTATTATATTTCTTATTTCCGTATTTACCGGCGGAGTAGATAGCAGAGCTTTTTTTTCCGTTTAAAATCCTGAAACCGCAGGACGAAACCGTGACGGCGGCAAATAAAATAAAAATAAGAAGTATAAGTTTATTTTTCATATTATTATGCTCAACAATTTATTTTTAACATATATCGTTTTTTTAATGAGGCTTTTATCATTCACATATTTTTTTATTTTGGCGCTTTGAAGCGCAATCTCTATCGCCGCAGACTCATCAGAATTTATATCCGCAACTATAATGTCCCGCATTTTTCCGTTTATCTGCACCGCGATGTTGCAATTTTCCCGGACATAGCCGGTATCCATTATTTTAGGCCATTGTTCGTTTTCTAAAAGCGAACAGTTTAATATCTCGAATAATTCCGAACAAACATGAGGAATAAAAGAGGATAGTATTAAAATAACGGAGTTTAAGAAGTATTTAAGCAAATATTTATCGGCTTTACTCAAACTCAAAACTGTTTCTTTACCGGATTCGCCGGTTATTAAATCGTTAAATTCGTTAATTAACTCCATCGAAGAACTGATTATAGTGTTAAAATGATAACGCCCTTCCATTTCCGTTTCCGTTTTCTCGATTACCCCGCCTAACTTATAAACAATTTTTTTAACATTTTGGTTTATATCGGTTTTTAAGATTTTATAGCCGTCAATACAGTCGCCGCCTTCTATAAAAAAAACGCCGTCCGCATCTTTAAGAATTTCCGAGCCGATAATTACGGTTTTGTAAAATTTATTAATAAATCTGGATGCGCCTTCGACTCCCGAATCGTTCCATTCAAGGTCTTTTTCGGGAGGAGCGGCAAAAAGAATGAACAGCCTTACCGTGTCGGCTCCAAATCTTTTAATAAGTCCGTCGGGGTCTACGACGTTGCCTTTAGACTTAGACATCTTTGTGCCGTTTTTTACGACCATTCCCTGCGTTAAAAGATTTTTAAACGGCTCGTTTAGTTTAAAATAACCTAAATCCCTCAAAACTTTAACAAAAAATCTTGCGTATAAAAGATGCATAACGGCATGCTCGACTCCGCCTATATACTGGTCTACCGGCAGCCAGTAAGCGGCGTCTTCGCTTTTGAACGGAACTTTTTCTTCTCTGTTCAAAAGCGTATATCTCAAAAAATACCATGAGGATTCTACGAACGTATCCATTGTATCTGTTTCACGTTTTGCATTGCCTCCGCATTTAGGGCATTTTACGTTCACAAACGATTCGAGCTTTTTTAAAGGCGAAACCCCTTCGCCGGTAAACGAGACGTCGTCCGGAAGCGTTAAAGGCAGATCGTCTTCATTTAAAGGAACGATCCCGCACTTTTCGCAATATACTACGGGAATAGGACATCCCCAATATCTCTGCCTCGAGATTCCCCAGTCTTTGAGCCTGTAATTGATAACTTTCCTGCCTACCCCGGTTTTTTCGGCATATGCGGAAATTTTACCTTTAGCTTCTTCGGAAAAAAGTCCGTCAAAATCTCCCGAATTAATAAGCGTTCCTGTTGAAGTAAAAGGCAGTTTATCTTCTTTTCCGACAGTTATCGGTTTAATTACCTCGATTATTTCAATACCGTATTTTTCGGCAAATTCGTAATCGCGTTCGTCATGAGCGGGAACAGACATTATTGCGCCTGTTCCGTAATCCATTAAAACAAAGTTTGCGACATATACCGGTATTTTTTTTCCGCCGAAAGGATTTACGGCATAAGAGCCGGTAAAAAAGCCTTCCTTTTCCGTAATATCTTTAGAAATTAATGAATTGCGTATCATTTTTTCCAATTCTTCTATATTTTCGGGATTCTTAATTAATTTTTTTGCAAGCGGATGAAACGGGGACATTGCAACAAAAGTCGCTCCAAAAATAGTATCCGGCCGAGTAGTAAATATTTCTATTTCGTCCCCGCTTTCTTCCAAACCGGCTATTTTAAAAGACAGGCTTAAGCCGGAGCTTTTTCCTATCCAGTTTCTTTGCATAGTTTTGACTTTATCCGGCCAGCCTTTCAAATCGTCTAAATCATTCAGCAGTTCTTCCGCATAATCTGTTATTTTAAAAAACCACTGCTCCATATTTTTTATAGTTGCGGGACTGCCGCATCTCCAGCATTTGCCGTCTTCCACCTGTTCGTTGGCAAGAGTCGTTCGGCAGGAGCCGCACCAATTAACGTTGGAAACCTTTTTATAAGCCAGTCCTTTTTTAAGCATTTGTAAAAAAAATAACTGCTCCCATTTATAATACGCAGGGTCGGAAGTTACGACTAACCTGTTCCAATCGTAGGAAAAACCGAGTTCTTTAAGCTGCGCCGCCATATAATCAATGTTATTTTTCGTCCATAAGACAGGATTTGTTTTATTCTTTATTGCGGCGTTTTCGGCGGGAAGACCAAAGCTGTCGAACCCTATAGGGTGAAGCACGCTAAAGCCTTTTAATCTTTTAAAGCGCGCAACGGCATCACCTATCGCATAATTTCTGACGTGTCCCATATGAATTCTGCCGGAAGGATAAGGAAACATTTCCAAGCAGTAAAATTTGGGCTTATTTTTAACGGCATTCTTTACGGCAAACGTATTTTCTTTTGCCCAGAAAGACCGCCATTTACTTTCTATTTTATTAAAATCGTAATTTTTATCTGCCGCAGCTTTCATTTTAAATATATTTTATAACCGATATAAAAAGCAGTATTGTTCCGACTACGACCGAACTGTCGGCTAAATTGAAACTCGGCCAGTGATAACCGTAAATATGAAAATCGAGAAAATCTACGACGTATCTTTGAAAAATTCTGCTTAAAAGATTTGAAAATGCGCCTGAAATAATTAAAGAGGAGGATATTATAAATAAGTTAGAATTAATTTTTGTCTTGAATAAAAAATAGGTTATTCCTACAATTATTAAAGAAGTAAGCAGTATTATAAATAAATCCGAATAACCGCTCATAAACCCAAACGCCACGCCGGTGTTATCGATATGGACTATATTAAAATAATGATTTATTACCGTTATTTTACCCGTTAACGATATTTCGTTATTTATAAAATATTTCGATGACTGATCTAACAACAGGATGGGGATAAAAATAGAGATCAATACGATTAATTTTTTCTTCATCTATTTGTTATTGTTTTATAGTCTGCTGTTTTAAATTATTTTTTTTGGAACAGTCTATTAAAGCTTCTATGCCCGGCAGTTTCTTACCTTCCAAAAGTTCCAGAAACGCTCCTCCCCCCGTCGAAACATAAGACATTTTTGCGAATTCGCCGGCTCTGTGTAAGGCGACGTCGGTATCGCCTCCGCCGACTATGGTTAAAGCATAGGCGTTTGCGACGCTTGAAACTAAAGCAAATGTCCCTCTGCTGAACGCGTCCATTTCAAAAACTCCCATAGGACCGTTCCAGACAATCGTCTTAGCATTCTGGATAGCTTCGGTAAAAAGCGTAACCGTTGCGGGACCTATATCTAAAGCCATCCAACCCTTAGGAATTTCTTGAATTGTCGTAACCTTTGTTTCCGCATCCGGCGCTAATTTGTCTGCAACTACCACATCGACCGGAAGATAAAGCTTTATTTTCTTTTCGTTTATTTTTTCAAGAGTTTTTTTAGCATACTCGATCATTTCTTCTTCTACTAAAGAACTTCCCACGTCGTGTCCCAATGCCTTAAGAAACGTATTCGACATTGCGCCGCCGATAATTAATTTGTCTATTTTATCGGCTAAGTTAGACAACACCTCTATTTTGCCCGAAACCTTAGCGCCTCCAACGATTGCCACAAAGGGCTTCATAGGATTTTCTATAGCTCTGTTGAAATAGTTTAACTCTTTCCTGATTAGAAAACCTGCGGCGCACGTATTTACAAACTTTGTAACCGCAACGTTAGACGCATGCGACCTGTGGGCGGTGGCAAATGCATCGTTGACATAAATATCGCAAAGAGAAGCCAATTTTTTGCCGAATATGTCGTCGTTGTTTGTTTCTTCCGGATGGAACCTTAAGTTTTCGAGAAGCACGATATCGCCTAAATCTGCAGATTTGACTGTATTTTCCGCCAGTTCGCCGACGCATTCGCCGACAAATTTAACGTCTTTATCTAAAAGCCTGCTAAGTCTTTTTGCTACCGTCAGCAGTGAAAGTTCCGGAACCTTTTTGCCTTTAGGCCTTCCCATATGCGACATTAATACTATTTTGGTATTTTCGTCCAAGCAGTAATTAATTGTGGGAAGAACGGCTCTTATACGCGTATCGTCCGTAATATTTCCATTCTGGTCAAGAGGAACGTTAAAATCCACTCTTATGAGCAGAGTTTTATTTCTGATGTCTATCTCGTCGATATAAACAATATTATCCATTTTATTTCATCATGAAAACAGCCATTTCGGCAAGCCTTGTAGAATATCCCCATTCGTTATCATACCATGCAAGAACTTTTACGAGGTCGTCCCCTATAACCTTTGTGCTTAAAGAATCCACTATAGAAGAATGCGGATCTCCGAGATAGTCTATGGAAACCAAAGGATCTTTGCTGAATGCAAGAATTCCCTTAAGATAAGTTTCAGAAGCTTCCTCTAATTTTGAATTAACTTCCAAAATAGAAGTCTTTTTTGAAACTTTGCAAACAAGGTCGTTAATCGAAACATCAGGCGTAGGCACTCTTAAGGACATTCCGTCGAGCTTGTCTTTAAGTTCCGGCAATACCTCGCAAAGAGCTTTTGCAGCGCCGGTCGTAGTCGGAATAATAGAAAGCGAAGCCGCTCTTGCCCTTCTTAAATCTTTATGCGGCAAATCCAATATCCTCTGGTCGTTGGTGTAAGAATGGGCCGTGGTCATATTGCCTTTTTCTATTATGAAATTTTCATGCAATACTTTGGCGACTGGGGCAAGACAGTTTGTAGTGCATGAAGCCATAGACACGATAAAATGTTTATTTTTATCGTAAATTTTATCGTTGACTCCAAGTACTATCGTAGCGTCCGGATCGTGGGCGGGAGCGGAGATTAAAACTTTTTTAGCTCCGGAGTGAAGATGTTTTTCCGCATCGCCTCTTTTAGTAAAAAGCCCGGTGGATTCGATGACTAAATCTACGCCCAGATGTTTCCACAAAAGTTCCGCAGGGTCTTTTATTGCCGTAATTAATGTTTCTCTGTTATCCGCAATTATATGGTCTATATCGTATCCCACGTAAAAACCGGCTTTACCGTGAACGGAATCATACTTAAGAAGATGGGCAAGCACCTGAGGGTTGGTAATATCGTTAATAGCGACTATTTCAACCTGTTCTCCTTTAGCAATCATGCTCTGAAATATTCTAAAAACGTTTCTGCCGATTCTTCCAAACCCGTTTATCGCAATTCTTAAATTTGCCATAAATCCCTCCTATATCGAATAATAATATTTTAAAAATCAATATTTTGCCGTTAGAGATAACGTTATTTAACAATTATATATGACAACCGCATATAATTACAATATATATTTATATAAAATATTTTTAATTTTTTCACAAATCGGTAAAAATTGTGATAAAATTATACTGAATATTAATAAAATTTATACTCGGAGGTTAAATATGTTTAATTATAAAGGTCTTGAGATAAAAAGATTCTGCCACGACAGTTTTTTGGTCAGCGACGGTAAAATAAAAATATATTTCGACCCTTTTAAATTACACGGCGATGAACCTAAGGCAGATTATATATTTATATCCCACGAACACTTCGACCACTTTTCTCCGGACGACATCCATAAGATTATTAAAGATTCTACCGTTTTATTTATGAATGAAATGACGAACGACGAAATAGACGGATTATACGATAATAAAATAGTAATTATTCATCCGGGCGATTCAATCGACTATAAAGATTTGCATATAAAAGGCGTTCCTGCATATAACATTAACAAATTTAGGGAACCGGGGAAAGTTTATCACCCGAAAGAAGATAAAAAACTCGGTTATATAATAACTTTCAACGGCATAAAAATATATCATACCGGCGATACCGACCATATACCGGAAATGGACGCCCTCGCATCCGAAAAAATAGACCTTTTGTTTATTCCCGTCAGCGGAACATATGTTATGACTCCGTCCGAAGCAATCGAAGCCGCTTTAAAAATTAAAGCCGATACGTCTATACCAATGCATTACGGAACAATAGTCGGAGAAAAAAGACAGGCCGAAGAATTTAAAGAAGGCGTTCAGAAAAAAGGTCTGAAATCGGAGATTGTTTAAAAATATTTGATGGAAAAAACTCAATATACTCCTATAATAATCGAAAGTTTGATTTTTGGGAAAAATTCGGATTATCCCCTCTATATAAAATCAGGAGAAAATTATATTCTTTACAGGTCTAAAGCCCTCGTTTTTTCTCAGAACGATGCTTTGAGGCTAAAGAACAACGGGGTCGATAATCTTTATATCGAAATGAAAGATAAAGAAAAATACGATGAAGATATTCTCGAACATATCGAAACTATTATGAAATCAAATGACACTAATTTTGAAGAAAAAGCCGTAAAGATATATATTTATTCCAAGGTTTATGCCGAATACGTCGTAACGACGGGAAATCTTAAAGACAATCAGGAAAAAGTAAAAAAATCCATAGAAACTACTATCGAATATCTGTTGATGAGCGAATTTGCCTTTATGAATCTTTTAAATCTTTCAAGTTACGATTATAACGAGGTCGGACATGGAATGAACGTAAGCATCTATTCTATGGCTTTAGCAAACAGGCTCGGTTTTTCAAACAAAATATCGCTTTATGAAGTTGGTCTATCCGGATTAACCCACGATATCGGAAAGTTAAAAATCCCAAAGGAACTTTTATCGAAAAACGGCTTGTCTGAAAGCGAAGTTTATGAGATTCAAAAACACCCTATATATTCAAAAGAAATTTTAATATCTAATGGGATAGATAATAACAATATAATCAACGGGGTATTAGAACATCATGAGACTTCCGACGGCTCAGGCTACCCTTTCGGCAAAATGGAAGAGGATATTTCGACATACGGCAAGATTTTAATCATTGCAAACAGATTTGACTCCCTTACCAGAAACAGACCTTATAGAATTAAATTAAGCGTTCCGGATGCTTTAAACTTTATGGAGCAAAACTCGAGATTCTATAATGCGGCTTTTTTGAAGGAATTTATACTGCTAATGTCTAAAAATGCTGCTTAAACGGTGGTGCCGAAGGCCGGAATCGAACCGGCACGGATATTATCCGCCACCCCCTTAAGATGGTGTGTCTACCAGTTCCACCACTTCGGCATCGTATAAGTCTCGATTAAAATTCTATTTTGTTGCGCTTTTAGAAACCGTTTTTGCCTGCTTTGGCGCCGTTAGCGGTAAAGCAGGCTTTGACGCTTTACCGGTCTTGGAAATATAACTTTTAATCGATATAGGGTTTTGCTTTTTTGCGGATATATAAGAAATGAAAAAAGCCGAACCCATAAAAACGATAGCAATAACGGCGGTAGCTTTAGTTAAAAAATTACCGGCTCCGGACGCTCCGAATATCGTCTGAGAACTTCCGCCGAAAACGGCGCCCATTTCCTGACCTTTGCCCTGCTGCATAAGAATTACTATAACTAAAAACACGGCAGATATTATCAATAAAATCGTTAAAAACATAATCATAATAAATTATATTAATAAAATATAATAAAAATGTCAACCTAATAAACTAAAAACTTTTAAAAAAATCCTTTTTATTATAAAATTTATATATGAAGAACGAAGTTCTAATCTATTTTTTTTACGGCGAAGACGCATTTAGAATCAATAAAGAAATAGATAAAATTAAATCCGCAAATTTACAAAAAGAGCAGTTCGATTTTAATTTCGACAGGCTTATATCCCCGCCTTTATCCGAATTTTTAAATATTGCCGGAAGCTATCCGGCATTTTCCGAAAAAAGAATAGTGCAGGTAGAAGATTTCGACGATTCGTTCCTTAACGATGAAAACATGCTGGAATATATAAAATCCCCCCCTTCCGATACGGTAGTCATATTTTATAGTAAAGATTCAAAGGTCAACGAGAATGCAAAATTTTTTAAAGAAGCTAAAAATAAAGATTATTTCAGGCTTAATAAAATAAGGCTATTATACGACAGCGAACTGCCGTCTTATATCAAAAAACTTTCCGGAGAAAAAGGCGTCAAACTTTCCGACGAAGCCGCATATTATATAATGCGATGCACCGGAAACAATATCTTAAATATAGATTCCGAACTGGATAAATTAGCTTCTGGATTTATGTCCGATAAAGAAATACCTTTAAGTAAAATTAAATCCATTATTTCCTTTTCAAAAAAATTTAATATATTCGATTTAATAGATAAGATTTTAGAACGGGATTTAAAAGCGGCGTTTTCGATATTCAACATTATTTACGGCGACGGGGAAGAACCTATAAAAATTATATCGGTTTTGTATAACGAGATAAGAAAACTCCACAGGGCGAAGATACAAGAAATGTCCGGCATGAATTTTGAAGCTATTTTAAGCGTAAATTTGGTCTTACCTTTCCTGAAAAAGAAATTTATAAAGAATTTATCGTCCTTTAAAATTCAGGAATTAAAAAAGACGGTAAAACTCTTGGAAGACGCCGACTTAAAACTTAAGACGACGTCGTATCCGCCGGATTTAATTTTCGAGGAATTTATTTTTAAGCTCGGTCTTATATAGTATTTTTAAGTTTTGCAAGAGCCGATACTTTTCTTGATGCGTTATTTTTGTGTATTATTTTTTTTGCGGCTAACTGCATAATATAAGATACGTTTGAATTAAAAAGCGACGTGGTTTTTTCTTTGTTGTTTTCGGCGACGGCGGCTTTAAGTTTTTTAATTCCCGTCTTCATTTTAGAAAGACCGGCGGTATTGCGCTCCGTTCTTTTTTTCGTCTGCCTTGCTCTTTTTTCCGCAGATTTATGGTTTGCCATAATAAATAGTTTACTCCTCAAGTTTAAATATTAAATATAAAATTAAATGGATTTTAAAATATATCAAATTTTTAAAAATAAATCAAATAAAATATTTCATCCTTCACCTGCAGACCAAATTCCTTCCGCCCTCTTTAGCCTTATAAAGCGCGGAATCTACCCTGTTTATAATGCTTTGTTCCGAGTCTTCGGCGGTTAAGGAGGCAACGCCTATGCTTATAGTTATTTTTCTTCCTATTTTAAAATTATGGTTTTGAACCTTCAATCTCAATCTTTCGGCAAGACCAAAAGCTGTTTCTAAGGGAGTTTCCGGAGCTATTATCATAAACTCTTCTCCGCCGTATCTTGCAAAAAAATCGGTATTTCTGAGGTTTTCCTTCGCGGCGGCGGCAAGTTCTTTTAGAATTAAATCTCCGGTTACATGACCCAGCGTGTC
>JAJYWW010000029.1 GCA_021791295.1 bacterium
GACGCCGGCGGCGGCGTTTCTTTTAAGTATGTCGGCGGCTATATCTTTATAAATTTCTTTTATTCCGACGATTTTTACATGGCCAAAACATTCTTTAGACGCCCTTTCGGAATATCTGCCGTCCGCGTAAAGAATTATTTCGCCTTTGCGCGTAATATAGATATAGCCTTCGCCTGAAAAACCGGTTATATAAAATATATTGGAAGGCTTTTTTATCAGAATACCGCAGGCTTGTCTGTCCGCCAGCCGCGATATCATATCGGAAATATTAAACATAAAGGCGGTCGAGGGTTCTTTTAGGCATTTTTTTCTCTGTAAGCGTATGCTTTTTGCAAAAAAGTTTCCAGAGCGTATATTTGGGTTTCAGCCGCTCTTTTCTTCCCGTCGTTTGCTTCTTTAACTAACGATTGCAGTCTTTTTACGTTATCCGCCGATTCTTCGTCTAACGGGTTTTCTTTCAGCAGGTCTATATAAATATTTAACGCTTCGGCGTAATGACCCTGAGATTCGTAAATTTCCGCAAAAGTTTTTGTTTTAGCTTCTAATGCCATGATATATTATTTTTATCACACCGGCTTATGTTTAGTCAAGCCAATTAAATTCCGTCTATAACCGCCTGTTTGATTTTCCTTATATAAAGCAGATTTCTGATTTTGCCGCCCTGGCCGTTTTTTACGTAAAACGTGTCGAACGCTTTATTTCCCTGGGTCGTTATCTTAGAAGCGAATATGCTTATGTCGAAAACGTTAAAGATTCTTCCTATATCGTATAAAAGCCCTTTTCTGTCTAATGCCTGAATTTCAATTACCGTAAATTCGCCGCTTATATTATTATAAATTTCCACCGAATTTGAAACGCGCGGTCCCGCTTTTTTATATAAACTTTCGCTCTTTCTCTTATTTTTAAGCATATCTTCGAGCGATATGTTGCCGTTGAATACGTTAAAAAAAGTATTCCGCAGTTTATGCCAGTCGATATTGCCGTCAACTTTTTTATATATATGGTTTACGAAGAACGTATCGATAAACCTTCCGTCTTTTCTTGTATTAATATCCGCGCTCATTATATTAAAGTCGAAATAGGAAAGCACTCCGGTTATATCGGAAAACATGGTCTTTTTATCCTCGCCGCAGATAATTATTTCATAATAATCTTCGCCGATATGAGGTTTTGCGACAAAATTAAATCTGTGGCGGGACGAAATTTTTGAAAATAATTTTAAATGCAGTAAAACATTTTCCGCGCTTTCTCTGGTTAAATATTTATTCGGAGAATAAAACCGGTTTACGAAATCCGTTATGAAACCTTTTAAATCGCCGATGCCGTTAAGAAAATTATAGCCCCTTTTACCTTTCAGATTTTTTGCGGTTTCGCTTATATTCTCTATGTAATACATATCGCTTTTGAAATATTCTTCCGTATTTTTTAAATACGACAGCGTCCTGTCGAAAAGCTCCGTCAAAAGCATTTTCCGCCAGGAGTTAAATCTCGTCTTAGAAACCGCCATAGAATCGCAGATGCTGACGATAAAAAGCAGTTTTAATCTTCTTACGTCCTTAACGGTGCCCGCAACGGATTTGATAGTCGCCGGGTCGTGAATATCCCTTCTTTCGGAAGTAAGGGGAAGAAGAAAATGATTCAATATCAAAAAACCTGTGCAGTTTTGGGCGCTATCGCTCAGGCCGAGCCTTTTTGCAACCTTTACGGCTATCTTAGACCCTATGGCTTCGTGATGAGCCGAATACCCCTTGCCGATATCGTGAAGCAAAAGCGAAAAATTCAAAATAAGCATATCTTCGGCGCTTAAATCTTCGAATGTTTCCTTAAGTTCTCCGTTGATTTTGAAATTAGCCGTATTTTCCAAATAATATATGCCGTTAAGCGAATGAGCATCGACAGTATAAATATGATACACGTCGTTGGTGGAAAGAGAATCTATTTTTTCGAATTCCGGAATTAACGCGCTTAATATTTTTGTTTCGTGCATTAACAGCAGAGTCTGATAAACTCTTTTTTTGTTTTTTAAAAGGTTTATAAAAAAATCTTTTGCAAAATCGCTGTTCTTAATGATTTTCCGGTATTTTTCTCCGCTTATTTTTAAAAGGTTTACGGATTCCGCGCTGAGCATATAGCCCGCCGATTGATATAAATTAAGCAGATTAAAAATATTTTTAACGCCGGACAAAAAAAGCTCTTTGTCCCGCACGGCAATAAAGCCGTTTTCTAAATAAAGGTTATTTTCTAAAATAATGCCGGTTTTTTCGTTTCCTTTATGCCTGCTTATAAGTATTCTCGGCTTTATAAGAAGGTTTATGACTAATTTAGATATATTGTGTATATTCTTGGCGTTCAAATAATAGTCGTGCATAAAATACTCTATTTTGTTTAAAAACTTTCCGTCTTTGTAGTAAAAAGCGTTAGCGACGTTTTCCTGGATATCGAAAGTAAGCTTATCGACCTTTTTCTGCGCAAGCAGATGCATCATTATTCTCGTTTTTAATATGAATTTTTTTCCGCCGTAAAAATCGGATATATCCTCTTTGCTTAAAGAAGTGTCCATTTTTTTAACCTTCAACGTTTCCATTATCCTCATTCCCGCATCGTCGCCGTAGTCCTCTCC
>JAJYWW010000185.1 GCA_021791295.1 bacterium
GACTCTTACGCCGTTTGCTTGAAACTTCATAAAATAATAAGGGCTGTTTTTTCTTTTGAAAAGTCCCATAAATTCACCTCCTAAATTGGGACTTTCCGCCTGTTCCCCTATTATACACTTTTACCTCACAACTTTGAAGCCAAGCCATGACCTCGTCCACATCGAACTTCACGAGCCGGCCAAGTTTATAATGCGGAATTTTTCGCGTCGATGTCCAGTCATAAATCGTCTTGACGTTGATGTCTAAAATTTCGCTGATTTTTTCGATAGATACTAAGTTCTTCATTTTTTTCCCTTAATAATTTATTTAAAATAAATAATGTTTTTGGAACGTTGTATTCCAAAATTGCCTATACATTTATATCCTACAACACTCATTCCGAGCCTTAAAACGCAAATATGAAAGGTTTTTTTAAACCGTCGGACGTTTTTTATCATTAGCTTCTTCGCAATCGACATTTTTATTCTTTTTATTTTTCAAAAATAAATAAGCAGTTAAAGCCGTAAAAGAAATCGCAAGCGCAAGTAAATAAAAATGAAAATGCCGAGAACACAAAAGAATAATAACCGAAAAAAATGAAATGCATAATGACCAGGCAAATATTATAAAATTTTGAATTTTATTCATAACCGACGATATTTTATTTACTAAAAGTTTTATTTTCATTGCTTTAATATCACCTCTCGCTTGATTAATTTATTTCGTATCGTTTCTTTTAGTAGAAGCTCCAGGCGCTATTCCCCCTGCGGACGTTCCGCCTTGCTCTTTTATTGAATTAGTAGCTTCCTGCACCCCTTTATTCAAACCGTCTTTGGCCATATCGGCAGGAATGGAAGCTCCTCCCGTCGCTATCGCCTTTAATGCTTCTTGTATTTTCTTTTGACTTTCCTTAGAATCTTTGCTATCTTTTGCTCCTTTAATTTTTCCCATAGCGCCGTGGGTATGTTCTCCGCCGCCGTTCATGCCGAATATCTTATGAATTAAAAAAGGTCCGACAAGAAGCAGAATAATCATAACGACGACAAGAGACAAAGCTACAAGCAAACTTATACCGGTAACCGTGCTTAACAAACCTGCGTTGGCCAGTGAATTTTCGACTACGGTATTAAATATTACGTCCATAAGTCCAATGCCTATACCCCACGTCGAAACTTCTACGAACCACTTAAACCAAGACTGCAAAGGTTTAACTCCTTCGCTGTATTCACCCATCCATAAACCAAGGGCTATAGGAAAAATTGAAAATAAGACTCCAAGAATTAACAACTGAAAAATATATATGACAAAATAAAATACTGCGTAAATAAGATATACGATAAACAAAATAATCATGAATATGAATTCTAAAATTGCCGTAGCAGCATATGCGGCCAGTTTATCCCAAGTGAACGGATCATACCATTCAAATCCGCTTCCTTTACTTCCATGAATAGTATTCAGAGCATTTTTTACTACTGTTTCTATTCCTGTTACGCCAGATGAGGTAGTAAGCGAATTCCATATATAATTCTGCATATTGTCTACCATAGTTAAATACTGATTAAAGAAAATGCCTTTGGACCAGACGTATAAAAACACTAATGCAAATATAAACCTGGTAAACAGTTGCCAGTAAGAACTATTTTTGCTTTCGGCGCCTACGGCCAGTCTGTATAAATTCATATACATATTATAAATAAACCCGAAAATTATCAGTGAAGCACCTAACCCGAACAGCCATCCTTCAAGGCTGGAATTGTCTAAAATGTCTTCAGGGATTTTTTGAATTTCAAGTCCGTTGATGGCGTGCGGAATATAAAACATCTTCGGCAGACTCATTTTTGCCTGCGCCGGAATACTCGGCGGACAGCCTTTAGTATTAGTGCAGGCATTAGGTCCGCAACCCTTAGTGACATTGGCGCAAGCGGTAGTAGTCGTTTTTCCTGTTTTTGAGCTCCCGCTCTTAGTTGCCGGAGGAGACGTTTTCGACTTCGGCGGCGGATAGTAATTAGGCATGTTAGGGTTTGTATCTTGCGGAGAACCCATAGCATAAGCGGAAACATTACTAAAAAACAAAGAAAATATGATTATAATAGAAAATAATTTTTTCACGTTAGTAATACCAGCCGTTACTTATCATTTCTTTTATAGGATCGTGCGATTTCCCGACTATCGGAACTTTCTTATTATTAATTGCTTTAGCTGCTTTAGCTTGATTTGCCAAAGCTATTTGGTCAGTAAGCGCTCCAGTGGCTTTTAACTGCTCGGCATTTTCTTCGGCAAGCATTTTTAAAAGTTCTACCTGCTGTAAATCATAAGAACCGCTGACGTTAGAAACAGAACTCGAAAATCCTGAACCTTCCGCAATTTCGGCGTTACCGTTAGCTATGCCGTTTGTTCCGGCGATGAGCATATTTTTATTAAGTTCGGAATTTACCGCTTCAGTGTAGCTTTCGTAACATTTATCTGGAGATTTAACAATACCGGAAGCAACTTCGTCATAGCATAAGTTGCTTGTAGGAGATATAGAAACGTTTCCGCCGAGTCCGTTTTCCGATATGCTCGAAAAATTATTTACGCCGTTAATAAGAGAAGTTTGATTAGGCGAACTTCCGGATAAAACGCCGGAAACTCCTGCA
>JAJYWW010000066.1 GCA_021791295.1 bacterium
TGTTTTCTTTTTTCGTCGATAACCCTTACCTCTTTTGCCCTGATACTTTCGTTTATGTGCGTTCTGTTATTTTTCTGTATATTAATTTCTCCTTATTTATTTTTTTAATTTTTTGCGTTAGCTTTAAATTATTGCATAATTTAAGAGCCGTGTCAACATCCTTTTATTCCGCATACTTACTTTTCGGGTATTTTGTTTTTAGAATATTCATATAGCGGGCTTCCATTTTTTTATTTCCGAGATTTTTATAGCAGGACGAAAGGTAATAAAGGGTTTTAGGTATAATAGGAACGCCGTCGCGTCCGTACTGCTTTAATACCGTTTTAAACATATAAGCCGCCGATTTCCATATGCTTGCGTTGTAATAGTAAAGTCCGGTAAAAAAGGTGTTTTCGGAAAGCTTTATGTTAATAAGTTTAATATATTTAAAAGATTTTTTTGAATATTTTGAATAAGGATATTTCGATATAAGTTTTTCAAAAACCTTCTTTGCGTTTTTAAGAGGTGTTTGATTTCTGCCTGCCGCTAAATTTCTTTTGTAATAAGACATTGCTTCATAATACATTGCGAACGGAACATATTTGGAGCGCGGATGCAGATGCACAAAATCCAAATAAGCGCCGGCTGATTCGATATATTTTCCTTCAATATAATAAACGTCGCCAAGCCTTATTTCCGCAATTTCCGTTTTACCGTAAGCCGGATAATTTTCTATAAGGGCTTTAAAATTTTTTGCGGCGCCGTTATAATTCTTGACATGCGAATCGTGCATGGCTTTGCCGTAATAAACGTCCGGCGGCAAAATATTTTTCTTTACGTTTTTGCCGCACCCGGAAAGCATGACCGAGAATGCGGATATTGCGACGATAATCGAAATAAATAAAGTTAGTTTTTTCATTGTTCCATTTTTTAATTAAGCAGCATGCTTCCTTTAGAAAGATTTATATTCATTTTAACATTATATAAATAATCGTCAACATATATTTTTAAAGGCACCATGCTTTTATTTGCGCCGGAGCCTTTTAAAACGTAATCTTTAAAGCGTACCGACTCTATTTTTTTTCCGTTTTTGACCGAGGTTACGGAACGGATAAGGTATTTTTTCGAAACGCATATATAATAACTGCGTTTTCCGCCGTATGCAAAAAAGAAACCTTTATCGGTATTATAAAAAACCGGCGCCTTTTTTATTTTATTCAATTTATCCATAAAAAGCAAAATTTTAAAAACCTTTAGCAGCCTTTCGTAATTTTGCGTTTTATCTTTAATTTTAACCTTATATCTTTTATCTAAGTTAACCGATTTAATTTTGCCGTCTTTGGGATTTAAAAAAACGGCTTCCGTCCCGTTTTTAGTTTTCATTATTTTTGCGTAAAAAAGAACGTCGCCGTACATATCTAAAATCATAAAACTTATATACTTTCCTGCTATATATTTATAAATGCCGGCCTGAGAGGCGGAAAAACCGCCGTCCGATACCGTGAAACTCAGCCTTCCGGATAACCCGCCGAACGTTCCGTAATTTTTAACAAGTCCCGCCAGAACTTCTTTTCTGCTTTTATATACGGCCGGCTTTTTGTAGGGTTTAACAGCGGTCTTTACGTTTACGGCGCAGCCGCTAAAAAAGAAAGATATAAATAAGAGCGGAATAAGCAGAGCGGCGGCCGGCGTTTTACGGCGTAAATTGCTTCCATCTTTTACTATATAAAAGTCTTTGGCCAATGACGGTTTTTTTTTCACTGCCAAAAAATTCCCGCTCATAAAATTGCTTTTTCAACTATTTTTTCTATTCCGTCGAATTTTGAAACATCCTGCGCTCCGCCCTGAGAAAAATCCTTTCTGCCGCCGCCTTTTCCTCCTGTTTCCGAATTGATGCGTTTTATAACGGCGGATGCGTCTATTGAACCTTTTGCCGATACGACGTAAATCAACTTTTCGTCTTTAATATTAGATATAAAAACTACGACGGAATCGCCTTCGGGGAAATCGCGCCTTGAACTTAAGGCGTTTACAAGCTCTTTTAATTCTTCGCCCGAAACGTTGCCGAATTTTGAAATTAAATATTTAAATCCGCCGGCGCCGGCGGTGCCCGTTTTAAAAGATTTTATAAGACGCTCGGATTCAAAAGAATTGAGTTTCGACCTTAGTTCCTCGTTGGTTTTTTCAAGCAGTTCGTAATCGTAATACAGTTTTATTATTCTGTTGTAAACTTCGGATTTGGAAGTATTCAGAAGTTTGGCAATATTAAATATATTGTCTTCTTCCACGTACAGATAGTCGAGATAATTAAAACCCGTAACGGCTTCTATGCGCCTTATGCCGGAAGCAACCGAAGATTCTCCCGTAATCTTAAAAAATCCGATTTCTCCGGTTCTCGAAACATGGGTGCCTCCGCAGAATTCTTTCGATGCCGTTCCCATGGACACGACCCTTACGTTATCTTCGTATTTTTCGTCGAAAAAGTGAAGAGCGCCGGAATTTAAAGCGGTTTGAACGTCAAGCTCGTGCGTTTTTACTTCAAGGTCGGCAAAAATATATCCGTTGACTAAAACTTCCGCTTTC
>JAJYWW010000017.1 GCA_021791295.1 bacterium
CGCTATTAAAACCCCTCTCGCACAGCCGAGAAATCTTATGGGTGGACATATTCTTTCAGGTTTTGTAGGAGTCGCAAGCTATAAACTGCTCGGTCATATAAATATGCCTTTAGCGGCCGCGGTGGCGGTTTCGTTTGCAATTATGCTTATGCACGCTACTAAAACGCTTCATCCTCCAGGGGGCGCCACTGCTTTAATAGCGGTTATAGGGGGTAAAGGAATTTATAAGCTTGGTTTTCTTTATCCGCTGATGCCGGCAGGTTTGGGAGCGTTAATACTATTAATAGTCGCAGTAGTAGTAAATAATCTTTCTAAATACAGGAAATATCCCGAATACTGGTGGTAAAATATAAATTATAAAAAAATTCTTGACAAAAAAGCATAATTATTTAATAATATAAAACTACGCTTAAATTTTAAATATTATTTTATATTTTATTTTGGGAGATATTGAATGACTGAAAGCAAGTGGATATTGGTTGACGCAAAAGACATAAGCCTTGGAAGAGTAGCAAGTTTTGCGGCCAACAGACTTATGGGCAAAGATAAAGCGGACTGGACGCCGTATGCCGACAACGGAGATTTCGTTATAATTATAAACAGCGCCAAAGCTAAATTAACCGGAAAAAAAACCGAAGACAAAGAGTATCATTTTCACAGCGGTTATCCGGGAGGACTTAAAACGTTCAAATACAGAGATATGGTTAAAAAAGACCATTCTTATCCTCTGATTTCGGCTATAAAAGGAATGCTTCCCAAGAATAAACTGTCGGATGCGGTAATAAAAAAAGTAAAAATATACGAAGGCGAAGAACATCCTCATGCCGCGCAAAAGCCGGTCAGGGTAGAAATAGCAGATAAGGTAAAGTAAAGCAAGGTAAAATAAAGTAAAAAAAATTTAAAAAATAGAAATTAAATTAAGTTATAATTAAGTAAGGTAAAAGCTGATGGCTAAAAAAAGCATTATACACGCGGTAGGCAAAAGAAAAACAGGTATTGCAAGAGCTTATTTCAAAGAAGGCGCAGGCAAAATAATTGTTAACGGAAGAGATTTCGAGCAGTATTTTCCTCTTGAAAGCAACAGGGTTTCTGCCGTGAGGCCTTTAGCGTTTTATCCGATAGAAAATAAGTTCGACGTATATATAAACGTATCCGGCGGCGGATTAAGCGGTCAAGCGGGAGCGATAAGACTGGCGCTCGCAAAAGCTATTCTTCTTGTAAATCCGGAATTAAAAGAAACTCTTGCAAAAGCATCAATGCTTACAAGAGACCCGAGAGTCAAAGAAAGAAAGAAATACGGACAGAAAGGGGCAAGAGCAAGATTCCAGTTCTCTAAGAGATAATATAATCGTTATATCCATAAATGATAAGAGTTTCGATTGTAGGGGCATCCGGTTACAGCGGCGTATATCTTATACAGGCGCTGTCGTCAAGACCGGATGTTTCTATATCGGTAATTACTTCAAACAGTAATGCCGGTAAAAAACTTTCCGATTTTTTTCCTCTGTTTGCAAAAACGAACCATAAAAATCCTTTGTTATCCGAAATTAAATTTTCGCTTTTCGACGCAGATTTAATCGGCGGTTCTTCGGATGCCGTATTTTTTTGCCTTCCGCACAACGAAAGTTCTAAACTTATACCGGCTGTTTTAAAGAAAAACAAAGACGTTAAAATAATCGATATCGGCGCCGATTTCAGATTCGACGAGGTATCGGTCTATGAGCGGCATTACGGCAAACATAACGCTCCGGAATTAAACGGCGGTTTCGTTTACGGTCTTTCCGACGTTTTTTACGATAAAATCAAAAATTCGCAATTCATCGCCAATCCGGGATGTTATCCGACCGGCGCTTTACTTCCGGTTCTGCCTCTTGTTTTTAATGAGTGCGTAGATTTTTCGTTTCCGGTCGTAATAGACTCTCTGTCCGGAATTTCCGGCGCCGGAAGAGGCTTAAAATTGCAGAACCTTTTTTGCGAGGCCGAGAATTCGGCAAAAGCCTATAACGTTTGGACGCACAGACATCTGCCGGAAATTAAAGAAAAAATAGAAAAAGCCTGCAAACTTACGCCCGACGTTATATTTACCCCTCATGTTATTCCCGTTGCAAGGGGCATACTGACCACGGTATATATAAAATTAAACAAAAGTTTATCCAAAGAAAACATAACCGGCATATATGAAAATTTTTACTGCGGAAGCTCTTTTATTTCAATAATTAATAATATAGAAGACTGCAATATAAAAAACGTCGTTTATACGAACAACTGCCATATCGCTTTTGAAATACGCGAAGAAAACGACGCCAGCGCAGGCGGCTCTATGATTAAAATAGTAAGCGCAATCGACAACCTCGGAAAAGGTGCTTCTCTTCAGGCAATTCAGAATATGAATCTTATGTTCGGCTTAGAGCCGGACTTCGGAATACCTCAATATTCGCCTTATCCGTAATCGGCCTTGAATCAAGCCGTTTATTCTCATACTTTCTTCTTACGGTAAGGAAAAAGGCGTCAAAAGAATATTTGCAGGATTAAGAATATTGTTTTTCCTTGAAACATTACCGCTTAATCTGAGATAATAAATAAATATGAAATTATCCGGATTTAAAAAACGAATTAAGTACCAGCTTCTCATTATTGCGGTTTTAGCGTTATCCGCCGCATCGGCCGTATTTTTTTATTCAAAATCTGGCGCTAAAAATAACCGCAATAAAATAATAAAACCTTTAAAAAACATTCAAAATTCTTCTTTGATTATCGGTTTGCCGGCCGACGCTACGAATCTTATAGGCAATATGGCGGCAGACGCGCCTACGGCGGAAGTTACGTCTCAAATTTACGACGGTTTGGTAAGATATAACCGCAATTTTAAAATAGTTCCGGATCTCGCTAAATCTTGGAAAATAAGCAACGGCGGTAAAACTATAACTTTTTATCTAAGACGCGGCGTTTACTGGCAGAACGGACAAAAATTTACCGCAAAGGACGTTATGTTTACCTACCGTTTAATGGTAAACCCTAAAACGCCTACGCCTTATGCATCGGAATACCTTAAAGTTTATAAAGCCCAAACTATAGGAAAATATATTTTTCGGGTTACTTACAAAAAGCCTTACGCGCCGGCTCTTTCTTCGTGGGGATTAAGCATTTTGCCGGAAAAACTTTTAAAAGGAAAAAATTTATTAACCACTAAGCTAAGAAGCCGTCCGGTCGGTACCGGTCCTTACGAATTCTATAAATGGATCCACGGTTACGAAATAGTTTTAAAAGCCAATCCTCATTATTTTATGGGCGCCCCAAAAATAAAACGCATCGTTTATAAAATAGTTCCGGATATTTCGTCTATGTTTTTGATGCTTAAATCCAACGGTATAAGCTATATGGGATTAAGCCCTATTCAATATAAATACGAATCTAACGGAAAAGGATTTAATTCAAAGTTTAAAAAATATATTCATCCTTCTTTAAGTTTTACTTTTCTGGGATATAATCTTTTAGACCCGCTTTTCAAGAACGTAAAAGTAAGGCGGGCTTTAAGCTATGCGATAAATAAAAAAGAGATAATAAAAGGAGCTCTGTTCGGATTGGGAATTCACTGTTACGGCCCTTTTATGCCGGGAACTTATTTTTACGATAAGAACGTAAAAAAATACCGCTATAATCCCCATAAAGCTCTGCGGCTTTTAAGGCAGGCGGGATGGCGTTTAAAAAACGGAATTTTGGAAAAAAACGGCGTTCCGTTCAGGTTTACGATACTTACTCCTCAGGGCAATCAGGAAAGACTTTCCGCAGCCGAAATTATACAGCAAAATTTAAAAAAAATAGGCATAAAAGCGGGAATAAGGGTTATGGAATGGACGTCGCTGATATCCGAATTTATTATGAAAAAAAAGTTTCAGACAGTTTTGCTGGGATTTACGATAACGCCGGACCCTTACGACAACGCTTCGATATTTACCGGTTCAAATATCGTTCCTAAAGGCTTAAACTTTACATCTTTTAATAATCCAAAAATAGACGTTTTATTCAGAAAAGCAAGGTCCACGTTCGATTTAAAAAAGCAGAAAAAATATTATTTCAAAATTCAGCGCATTCTTGCAAAAGAAGCTCCTTATACTTTTTTATACGTTCCTTATGCAATGCCCGTAGTCGTCAGAACCGTAAAAGGAATAAAGCCCGCTCCCGCAGGAATCGGGTACGATATAAGAAAATGGTATTATAAAAAAGGATTTGCGTATTAATAAATAAATTTAACTTAAGGAGATAATGAAATGAAAAATACGGCGGTTTTGTCGCATTTAGACGAAAACGGAATGCCGAAAATGGTGGATGTTTCCGAAAAAAAAGATACCGTAAGAACGGCTTCCGCCCACGCAAAAGTGACTATGTCGGAAGAAGCCTTTAAACTCGCAGTCGGCGGTGGGGGAAAAAAGGGAGACGTTTTTGGGACTGCAAAGATTGCGGGCATTATGGCGGCAAAAAAAACATCTGAATTAATACCTCTTTGCCATCCTTTAAATATAGAAGGATGCGATATCGTTTTTAAACCTGAAGAAAAGGAAAATTCCGTAGAAATAATTTCCACGGTTAAAATATCGGGAAAAACCGGAGTGGAGATGGAAAGTCTTACCTCCGCGGCGGCGGCGGCTCTTACCGTTTACGATATGTTAAAAGCGGCGGATAAATCCATAGAAATATCGGAGATTTACCTTATAAGCAAAGAAGGCGGAAAAAGCGGAACGTATAAGAGAAAATAAAAAAATTGACGGAAAAAAAATTTATTGCAAATTTTAAATGTTTATCCTATAATATCAAAAACCGTATTCTTATATTAAACGGCGGAATTAAGTCTGCCTCCGCCAAGCAAATTGTTAAAATAATAGAGGTTATAAATGTTAAAACATGACGTTGTTATTGTCGGCGCCGGACTTGCGGGATTAAGGGCGGCCGTGGAACTTAGGAAAAAAGGCATAGATGCCGTAATAGTCAGCAAGGTTTATCCTACGCGTTCCCATTCCGGAGCGGCTCAAGGCGGGGTCAACGCTGCATTCGACGAAAACGATTCCTGGGAATCCCATTTTTTCGATACCGTAAAAGGCAGCGATTATCTCGGCGATCAGGATGCTATAGAAATACTGACAAGCGAAGCTCCAGGAAACATACTTGAACTTCAGAGCATGGGCGTTGTTTTCAACAGAAACGATAAAGGCGGAATAGCGCAGAGACCTTTCGGCGGACAAAGTTTCCCCCGTTCCTGCTACTATGCGGATGCCGTGGGACATATGATGCTGCATGGATTGTTCGACAACGTACTCAAATATAAAACAAAAATTCTTTACGAATATTTCGTTACCAGCCTGCTGACCGATAACGGTAAAGTCAGCGGCGTAGTGGCATACGATATTAAAAACGGAAAATTCGAGGGTATTGCCGCAAAAGCCGTTTTATTCGCTACCGGAGGATACGGACAGGTTTATTCTTCCAACACCAATGCGTTAATAAATACCGGAGACGGTATGGCAATATCTATCAACGCCGGCGTTCCGCTTATGGATATGGAATTCGTCCAGTTTCATCCGACAACGCTTAAAAGCACCGGAATATTGGTAACGGAGGGAGCAAGAGGGGAAGGGGCATATCTTCTTAATTCGCTCGGCGTCCGCTTTATGTCTAAATATGCTCCTAAAGCAATGGAACTTGCGCCGAGAGACGTAGTGGCAAGAGCCGAACAGACGGAAATAAACGAAGGCAGGGGCGTCAATGGAGCCATTCTTTTAGATATAAGGCATCTCGGCAAAGAAAGAATAATGGAAAGGCTTCCGCAGATTATGCAGTTATCTATCGATTTTGAAGGGGTTAATCCCATTCATGAGCCTATCCCCATAAGACCCGGCGCTCATTACTCTATGGGCGGAATTAAAACGGATTATAACGGGAGAACGGCAATAGAAGGCTATTATTCCGCAGGCGAGTCTGCCTGCGTCAGCGTCCACGGGGCAAACAGGCTCGGCGGAAATTCCCTTCTCGATACCGTTGTTTTCGGCAGAAGGGCGGGAATAGACATAGCCGAATATCTTAAATCTGTCGCCGGAGACAGAAAATTCGACGAATCGGCAATAAAAAGAGACGAAGAAAAATTCGAACAATTAAAAAAATCGGCGGGAAAAGAAAGGCACGGCCTTTTAAAATCGGAACTCCAGGAAGAGATGAGAGCGGACGTCGGAGTATTCAGGGAAGAAAACGCCATGAAAAAAGCTTTAGACAAAATAGGCGAACTCAAAGAACGCGCAAAAAATATAGGAATAGACGACAAATCGAAAACATTTAATACCGATATAGTAGAAGCGTTCGAGTTTAGCAATATACTGCTTATAGCCGAAGTAATAACGAGAGGAGCTATACTAAGAAAGGAATCGAGAGGCGCACATTACAGAACGGATTTTCCGGAAAGAGACGATTCCAACTGGCTCAAACATACGCTTGCGACCTTAGACGAAAACGGAAACATAAAATTCGATTTTTCCGAAGTTGCGATAACAAAATTTAAACCTCAACCGAGGACGTATTAATTAATAGCGAGGAAAACATATAATGGAATTTAAGGTAAGGGCTTACAGATTTAATCCTGAAACCGACGAAAAACCGTACTATAAAGAATATACCGCAGAAGACTATCCGGGCATGACGGTTTTAAACGCCTTAATAAAAATAAAATCGGAGCTTGACGGAACGCTTAGTTTTAGAAGGTCATGCAGAAGCGCTATCTGCGGTTCCTGCGCGATGAAAATAAACGGCATAACAAAGCTTGCATGCAAAACGCAGGTCAGCTTGGAAATCGATAAGTTTGGAATAATAAACGTCGAACCTCTTGCCAACATGCCGGTAATTCGCGATTTAATCGTAGATCAGGAGGTTTTTTTCGATAAGATAAAAGCCATAAAACCTTATCTGCTCGGACAGAGGGAAGACGAAGCCCATAACCGTTTTAAGACATTAAAAGAAGGCGAAAAAATCAGTCAGCCGGTTTACGATAAATCGGAGTTTAAAAATTTGACCGGAAACGAAGATACGCCCAACTGCATTTTATGCGAATGCTGTTATTCCGAATGCGGCGGAGTAGTCGGCAATAAAGACTATTTAGGGCCTGCCGCTCTCGCTAAACTGTACAGATATGCCGAAGATCCGAGAGATAACGATAAAAACGGTTCGCGTTTAGTAAACGGTTCTATGCCTAACGGTTTTTGGGACTGCGTTCACTGCCAGTCATGCGAACAGTTCTGCCCGAAAGGCATTTCTCCGGTAAAATCGATAGTAAGACTGCATGAAAAATCGATTAAAAATTCCATTACTTTTTCGTCAGGCTCAAAGCATGTAGTTTCTATAGCAAGATCTATAGGCGAAACGGGAAGGTTAGACGAAATAAAAGTTGCATTTGAATCCGGAGGGGTTACCGGACTTTTAAACGATCTGCCCGTTGCGTTCGGCGCAGGCCTAAAGGGAAAGATACCGCCTTTCAGGCATAAATTAATAAAAGATATGGAAGATATTCGGCTTGCATATAAAGAGTTGGACTTGGAGGATAAATTATGATCACATATGCTTATTATCCGGGGTGCGTAGCTCAGGAAAGCGGCAAAGAACTCGATAACGCCACAAAATTTATTGCAGGCAAATTGGACATAAATTTAATTCCTATGCCTGAGGCATCATGCTGCGGAGGCGGAGTTATAGACGGCTTCGATAAAAATTTAAAACTTTTTATAAACGGAAGAACCCTTGCTTTGGCGGAAAAAGAAGGGTTCGATATAATGACTATATGCAACACCTGCACGCTGACTCTCAGCGAGGTAAACGAAGAACTTATAAATAATCCCGAATCATTAGAAAAAACAAACGAATATCTTGCTAAAATAGGTTTGAAATATACCGGAAAAGTTAAAGTGAAGCATATTTTATATGCCGTAAGAGACGACATAGGGTTCGATAAATTAAAAGAGAAAGCGGTTAAAAGCCTGAAAGGGATAAAAATAGCGCCGTTTTACGGATGCCATATACTCAGGCCTTCAAGCGCAGTCAAGTTCGACGACGTGGAAAATCCTCAAGGATTTGAAGAGCTGATTAAGGCTCTGGGCGGCGAGCCCGTATCTTATGCCAGAAGGACCAAATGCTGCGGATTTCAAACGATACTCGTAAACGAATCGACTTCTACTTCGCTTGCGGGCAACGCCATTTACGAGGCTCAGGAGAAAAATGCCGACGTCATGGTTACCCCTTGCCCTTTATGCCACTTAAGTTTAGATACTTATCAGACGGTTGCGGCAAAAAATATAAACAAAAAATTATCTCTGCCTATACTTCATTTGCCTCAGCTTATAGGCATAGCCTTAGGCGCCGATTATGCCGAAATGGGTTTTTCGAGGCATAACGTTTCGCTCAGGGGTTTAATGGCTAAAGTCAGGCAGAACGAAATATAATAAAAAAAATAAAAAGAGGAAGGTTAAAATGTCCGATACTATAAACGTAGTTCTTAAAGCTCTTAAAGGTCTTTCGATTATCGCACAGGAAAAATTAGACGATTATGTCGATATATCGGATGAAGAAAGCAGGGAAGCGGCAGACCAGATTATCGAAACGGTTAAATATGAATCGGGAGTTATTTTTAAAGCTATAAAAGAAAAAGCCGCAGATATTCTGCTTGACGAAATGAATTTTGCTTCTACTTACGACGTAGAAGAGCTGACCAAAAAAATCCAAAAATTAGAAGCAAAGATAGAAGAGCTTACCAATAAAAAATAGCGGCAATCCCTTAATCTTAATCGGCGTCGTATTTTTTATATTCCATTACAACTTCGACGTTCGATTTTATACCGAATGCTTCTTTTATGCTGTTTCTTAAAAACTTTATATCCGTCATAGTAAATATTTTTCCTTTATTGCCCGTAAAAAATATAAAAGTAGGAATTTTTTCTCCTTCTTTCTGTACGCCGTAGCTTATGTATTTATAAATCCTGCCGCTGCGCGGCTCCGTTTTCGCGGCTTCGATGAATCTGTTTAAATCTTTCTTTTTTATTTTTACGTTTTTTGAATCGAATATTTCTATAGACATATCTAATATCTTATTTAAATTTTTATTCGTCCTCGATGAAATATATACAAAAGGTATTCCCGAAAACTCTTTTAGCTTATACTTAATTTCGTTTTTTAACTGCACGGCGTTTTCCGGCAGTTTTTCTTTTAAATCCCACTTCGTAAATGCTATTATGACGGTTTTTTTTTCAAGCGTTATTCTTCTCAGCAAAGAAAGGTCTTCATGCGTAACATCCGAATTTACGTCCATAAAAAGAACTACCACATCCGCCCTCTTTATCTGATTAAGGCTCTGTTTTTGAAATGCTTCGGAATTTAAATCCAGTTTATTTTTTTTTCTGATGCCGGCAGTATCTACTAAAGTTATCGAACGCCCTTTATACCTTATATACGTGTCTATGGAATCGCGGGTGGTACCGGGTTTGTCGTCGGTAAAAAGCAGGTCTTCTTTTAATAAGGTGTTTATATAAGTAGATTTTCCGCTGTTAGGTCTTCCTATTATTGCTATTTTAAAAGAATTTTCGTTTTCTTCGCCGTTTTTTTGGGGTTTTACCGGTTTTTTAATATTTATTTCTTCGGCTATTTTTTCTAGTATTTCATATATACCCGTTCCTTTTTCGGCGCTTGCGGTTAAAACCGTTTTTATGCCGAGACCTATAAATTCGCTTTCCGCTCCGTTTGCATCCCTGGGAGAATCGACTTTATTTATTACCAAGATAATATTAGCGGCGTTTTTTTTAAGGCGTTTAAATATCTCTCTGTCTTCCGGTAAAAAACCGCTTTTATAATCGACCGCAAATAAAATTAAACCGGCTTTTTTTGAATATTCGAAAACTTTGTCCCTGATTTTTTTTTCTGTTTCGTTTGCGGGCGAAACGTTAAATCCTCCGCTGTCGGAAATAAAAAAATCCGTTCCGTTAAACGATATTTTTTTGATATTTAAATCTAAAGTCGTACCGGCGATTTTAGACGACAAAGCCGAAGTTTTCCCTGTTATTTTATTGAATATCGTCGATTTTCCTACATTAGGCCTGCCTATTATAAGGACGAAAAAATCTTTACTTTTTATCATTTAGTTTCTCCATAAATTTCTTAATTGCAATTTTAGCTCCGTTTTGTTCCGCGTCTTTTTTTGTGTTACCGCGTCCTAAAGCAAAAATTTCGTCGTCTATCTTAACGCATATCGTAAAAACTGCATTGTGGTCGGGTCCTTCTTTGTTAGTAGTAATATATCGCGGCGTTCTGCCTGTTTCTTTTTGAACCATCTCCTGAAGCTCGGTTTTAAAATCGGAATTTTTTAAGATTTCTTCATCGATATCGGGAGTAACTTTTAAAATATGTTTTAGAAGTATTTCTTTTGCTTTTTCAAAGGAGGAGTCGAGAAATACCGCTCCGATTACGGCTTCATAAACGTTGCCGATTATTCTTTTATTTCTAGCTTTTAACTCTGCGGCGCCGTTATCGCGTTCTTTAATTATAAACTCGGAAATCTTAAGATTTTGAGCGATATTATAAAGAGCGTCCAATCTTACGAGCGACGCCCGGTATTTGGAAAGTTCTCCTTCGTTTAAATTTTTGTAATTTTTATAAAGATATTCCGTTACTATAGCGCCTATAACGGCATCTCCGAGAAACTCCAATCTTTCATAGTTTTTCTCTGCACTTACGGACTTATGCGTAAAAGCAAGGTCTATTAACGACTTGTCCTTAAACGAATATCCTATTCTTTTTTCAATAATATTATAATCCATTTCTTATATAAAATCTTGAATTTCTGCCGTAACTTCAGAAACCTCGTCTTTCCTCACCCGTCCGCCTATATTTATAATTTTTCCTTTAAATTCGGTTCCTTTAGCTAAATTCGGATTTCCGGAAATTTTTGCTTTCATATAATTTGAACTTATCGCCTTATCATTCGTCAGGCTGATAAATTCTAAAGTTTTATCATAGAATTTATTATGAAATTTTATTTTTTTTTGGAGAGAAATTTCTCTTATTATGCCGGTTCTTCTTTTAATTTCGGATTCCTTAATTTTCGGTTTTAAAAAAGAAGATGCGGTTCCGTCTCTGTCCGAATATGAAAAAGCATGTATGTAATAAATAGGCAGTTTTTCGATATTTTCCGCCGTTTCGTAAAAATCGTCTTCCGTTTCTCCCGGAAAGCCGCTTATGATGTCGGTTCCTATCGCGGCGTCAGGCACGGATCCGCAAATTTTTTCGGTAATTTTTAAATAGTCGTTAAAAGAATAATTTCTTTTCATCAGTTTAAGTATTCCGTCGGAAGCGCTTTGAAGAGGTATATGGAAATGATTCCTGATTTTTTTTGAATCCGCAAAAATTTTAATTATTTCGTCGTCGATGTATATCGGGTCTATGGAACTTATTCTTATTTTGACGCCGCTTTTTAGTTCTTCCGCCGCAATAAGCAGTTCTTTAAGTCCGGCGCCGGATTTTTTGTCTTTATACGAGCCTATATTTACTCCAGTCAATATTATTTCGCGAAAACCTTGCCTGCCGAATTCTTCGATATAGCGCAAAACGTTTTTTATGCCGAGCGACCATTTGACGGGTCTTGCTTTGGGTATTATGCAGTAAGAACATTCAAGTTCGCAGCCTTCCTGAATTTTCAAATAAGGTCTGGTTCGTTTTTGATTAAAAACCGAATTTGGAAATTCGTCCGCCGAATTTTTTATAAGCTCGGCTTTTTTTACGTTATCCATAAGTTTTAAGCCTGTAATGCCGGCAAATCTCTCTTTATTAACCTGAGCCGAACATCCGGTAATAATCAAACTGCTTTCAGGATAGCGTTTTTTAATTTTTCTTACCGTTCTTTCTGTTTCCGTATCGGCTTTGTCCGTAACGGTGCAGGTATTTATCAAAAAAAAGTCGATTTCCGGTTCGCCGTATTCTGCGGAGGAAATATTAAACCTTTTAAATATTTCCGAAAGTTGCCCCGATTCAAACTGATTAAGCTTGCATCCGGAAGAAACGACAGCGCATTTAACGGATTCCTTTTTGCTTAACGGGCGGTCTTCTCCGAACAGTTCCGTTATTATATTTTTCGTTATATTCGTGTTTTCCATAAATTAATTTATTATTCTATAATTCCGCCGCCTATAACTTTAATTCCGGAATACAGTACGGCGGACTGTCCCGGAGTTATAAATTTAACTTTTTCGCCGAATTTTATTTTTACCGATCCGTCTTCTAAAACACGGGCTTTGCATGTATAGTCCGGCGAAGAATATCTTATCTTTGCGGAGGTCTTTATCTTTTCGAGCAAGTTTTTATATTCGGGATTGATAAAATTAAAATTTTTAACCGTTAATGAGTCAGACATGCAGTCTTCTATGCCGCCTGCGAAAATTTCGTTGTTTTCCGCCGAAATCTTAACTACGTAAAGAGGATTTTTAGACGAAACGCCGAGCCTTTTCCTCTGTCCGACGGTGTAGTTAAAAATACCCCCGTGTTCTCCTATTATTTCGCCTTTTAAATTTTTAATAAATCCCTTTTTTAAGCATACCCCCGATTGTCTTTTTATAAATCCCGCATAGTCTTTATCCGGAACGAAGCATATTTCTACGCTGTCTTTTTTGCCGGAAATATCGGTAAATCCGGCATCCGAAGCTATCCGGCGCGTCTGCATTTTATTCATATTGCCTACCGGAAACATTATATTTTTTAGGTTTTCCTGCGAAAGGCCGTAAAGAACGTAAGACTGGTCTTTGGATAAATCTTTAGATTTAAGAAGAAAATAACGTCCTGCCGTATCCGGCGTTATTCTTGCATAATGTCCGGTAGCAAGAAAATCTGCACCGAGTTCTTTTGCTCTTTTAATCAGCAGGTCGAACTTCATAACGCAGTTGCATACAATACAGGGATTAGGCGTTTTTCCGTCTAAATATTCCGTGACGAACCTGTCTATTACTTCGGTTTTAAATTCTTTTTCAAGATTTACGACAAAATGGGGTATTCCTAATTTTACGCAAACCCTTTTTGCCGAAATTATATCGTCCGTGCTGCAGCAGGTTTTTAAATTGCCGGAGAACGTATCTTCCGAAACGAGATGCATAGAAACGCCGATTACGGAGTAGCCCTTTTTTTTAAGGATTATTGCGCTAACCGAGCTGTCGACGCCGCCGGACATTGCTACGGCGACGGTTTTATTGGATTTAATAAGCATAATAATATAAATACATATTTTAATCCTGTATTGAAAAAGGTGAAATCTGACACCTTTTTCATGGATATTTTTATAGTCATTATAACACATCCAATAGGTTTTTTTGTTCTATTGCAGGATAAAAATATACTTTGTAATATCAACCGCCCGTCCGCAATTTTAGCACGCCCTTTTTAATAGCGCTTACGGCATAATCTATATCGTCTTCCGTAGTATATCTTCCTATGCTGAATCTTATAGCCGATTCTATTCTTTTAGCGTCGTATCCGTGAGCTTTTAATACGTGAGACAGCGAAACGGTTCCCGCATTGCAGGCGGAACCGGCTGAAGCGCTTATTCCGTATAGGTCGAGATTAAACAGAAGCGTTTCCGATTTGACGCCGTCGAAAGAAACATTCAAGGTATTTTTCAGCCTGTTTACGGGATTTCCGTTAAGTTTTATGCCTTCTATGCCGTAAAAAAGTTTGTCGTGAAAAATGCTTCCAAGAGAATTAATTCTCGCCAATTCGTCGTTCATTATATTTTTTAATAAACTTAAACCTTTCGCTATGGAAACTATACCCGCTATATTTTCCGTACCGGCTCTTAAGCCTCGTTCCTGATGTCCGCCGTGAATAATAGGCTCTATATTTACCCCTTTTTTTACGTAAAGAGCGCCGCATCCTTTTAAAGCGTAAAATTTATGCCCCGAAAAACTGCACATATCCAAAGGAACGTCTTTTAGGCTGAAATGCGCTTTGCCTATAACTTGAACTAAGTCGCTGTGGCAGATAACGTCTTCCTTGACTTTTTTAACTTCTTCAAAAATTTGCTTAATAGGAAAAAGCGTGCCGGTTTCGTTATTTGCCCCCATGATAGAAACTAACGAGGTATTTTCCCTTATTGCTCCGGTTATTTCCTCGATATCGATCATGCCGAATTCGTTTACTCCGATATAAGTAGTTTCTGCGCCTATAGATTCCAGGAATTTAAAGGTGTTAAGCACCGCATGGTGCTCAACCGCCGAAGTTATAATATGCGGAACCTTTTTTTTATTGTTTTTCATATAAGCGTAAACGGAACCCGTTATCGCAAGATTAATCGATTCCGAACCCGAAGAAGTAAAAATAACTTCTCCCGAATTTCCTGCATCCAGAAAAGATTTGACTAAATCGCGGGAGTCTTCTATCAGTATTCTTGCGGCGCGCCCTTCTTCATAAACCGAAGACGGATTGCCCTGATAATTTTTAAGGGTATTGACTACTTCTTCCAGAACCGCCGGATCCACCGGAGTAGTCGCATTATAGTCTAAATAAATTCTTGGCATATATTTCCGTTATTTAATTTTGGCGCTATTTTCTATTTTGTTACGGTGCCGGAATTGAATTCCGGCACCGTATTCCATTTTGTGATAGTGCCAGAATTGAATTCTGGCACTATGTTCTATTAGATGTATTAGATGATGACAGTTTTTGTTTGTATTCGTCTATTACGTCTTGTATAGTTATAGAATTAAGTAATTCAGTGATTTTTTTCGATACCGAATTCCACATATCGAAAGCTAAGCAGACCGATTTTCTGCCGCATTCTTTTTTTGCTTTAGATTTGCTTATGCAGCTTGTAATTTCTATCGGCTCTACCGATTCTATTATATCTCCGATAAACAGCTCCGAAGGTTTTTCATTAAGCAGATAACCGCCGTTGGGACCTCTTAAACTTCTTACTATACCCGCTTTTTTTAAAGTAAAAAATATCTGTTCCAAATAATGCAGGGAAATAGATTCTCCGGCGGCAATTTCCTTCAAGCTTACCGGAACCGAGTTGTTCTTTGAATTATACGACAGATATATCAGCGCCCTTACGGCGTATTGACCCTTAGAAGAAAGTTTCATTTTTTATTTTTTTGATGCCTCGATCTCTTTTATCCTGTTTTCAAGCTCCGATATTTTTGATTTTAAAAGCGATATCTCGTAAAAAGCAGGGTCGAAAAGTCTGTTATGTTCAAGGTCTATATTGTCGTGAACTTCCGATTCGTCCCGCTTTGTCGATTTCGCCGGTATTCCGACTACCGTAGAATGAGCAGGAACTTCGTTGACGACTACCGAATTAGCCCCTACCTTAGAGTCGTGTCCGATAGTTAAAGGACCCAGTATTTTTGCTCCCGTGCCTATTATCACCCTGTCCCCTACGGTAGGATGCCTTTTTTCTTTTTTCCAGCTTGTTCCTCCAAGCGTAACGCCGTGATAAATAGTAACGTCGTCCCCTATTTCAGCGGTTTCGCCTATCACGACCCCCATGCCGTGGTCTATAAAAAATCTTTTACCTATTTTTGCGCCTGGATGAATTTCGATTCCCGTAAAAAATCTTCCTGCCTGCGAAACAAGCCTTGCCAAAAGCCTGAATTTATGTTTCCATAAAAAATGCGATACTTTGTGAAAATATACCGCATGAAGCCCAGGGTAGCACAGCAAAACCTCTATAGCGTTTCTGGCGGCAGGGTCTCTTTCGTAAACCGAATTTATATTTTCTCTTAAAGTTTTAAACATCTTTACGAAATAATATTCCAAATATTTTTTATATTTATCTTACTAATATAACAGAAATATAAAAAATATGAAAGCGGGCTACAGGACTATTCATATCTTAATGCTTCGACGGGGTTCATCCTCGAGGCTTTATATGCGGGATAAAAGCCGAAAAATATTCCTACGCACAGGGAAAAAACGACGGATATTATTATCGGTTCAGCCGTAACTACGGTTTTAAGGGGCGAAAAAGCGGAAATTGCGCTTGAAATTCCGAAGCCGAGAGCGATGCCGAGCAGTCCGCCGAAAAGACTTAGAACGGCGGATTCTATCAGAAACTGCTTTAAAATATCGG
>JAJYWW010000131.1 GCA_021791295.1 bacterium
GCGTTTTAACGCTTTTGTCGTTTGCCTTAATAGGATTTGCGGACGATTTTTTAAAAATCAGGGGACATTCTTCAAAGGGGCTTAGAGGCAAATATAAATTTTCTGTCCAAACTTTAATAGCCTTATTCGTTTCGTACGCCCTTTATTTTCACGACGAATCTCTTGGGACCGTCATAATTCCTTTTGTTAAGGACTATTATTTAAATCTCGGCGTTTATTTTATAATTTTTGCGGCATTTATAATAGTCGGCTCTTCCAACGCAGTTAATTTAACCGACGGTCTCGACGGTTTGGCCATAGGGGTTTTTGCCATAGCCATAGCGGGATATCTTATATTTTCCTATGCGGCGTCTAATTACAAATTTGCGGACTATCTGCATATACCCTATATAAAAAACATAGGAGAAGTCGTAATATTATGCGCTTCTTTATTCGGCGCGTCTATCGGTTTTTTATGGTTTAATTCCTATCCGGCTTCGGTTTTTATGGGGGATACCGGTTCGATACCTTTGGGCGCGATACTCGGCTATGTCGCAATAGTTTCAAGGCAGGAGATTCTGCTTATTATAATAGGATTCGTCTTTGTAATCGAGGCTTTAAGCGTTATATTTCAGGTCGGCTCTTACAAGCTTAGAAAAAAAAGGATATTTAAAATGGCGCCGATACACCATCATTTTGAAATCGAAGGCGTTCCCGAATCAAAAATAGTAATAAGGCTGTGGATTATTTCTCTTATATTGACGATATTTGCGCTTTCGACTCTAAAATTGAGGATTTTTTAAATGTCGGATTTAATTTTGGGTTTCGGTAAAACAGGTTCTGCCGTTTACGGATATATTAAGAGCAGAAAAGGTTACGCAGACAAAGGACGGCTCTTAATATACGACGATACCGCCGAAAATGCCGGCGGCTTGGACGTTCAAGACGGAAACGTTGTGTTCTTTAATAAGCAGAACGAAGAAATACTTTTCGGCAGATATTTTAAAGATATAGAAAGATGTATCGTAAGTCCTGGAATACCGAGAAACCATCATGTTATTTTAAAATTAAGAAGGGCAAGCATTCCGGTTTTAAGCGAAATTGAATTTGCGTATAATAATATCCAAAAAGAGAAAAACGCAAAAATTATAGCTATTACCGGAACAAACGGCAAGACTACCTCGGTTACCCTGTGTAAAAGCGCGATAGAAGCGGCCGGTTTAAGCGGAAAAACTTTCGTAGGAGGCAATCTTGGAGTTCCGTTTATATCGGGCATAGACGGTTACCAAGATTTTATTTTAGAGGTATCGAGTTTCCAGCTTGAATGGATTTACGATTTTAAACCCGATATCGCCGTGCTTCTTAACGTAGAGGACGACCATTTGGACAGATATCTTAATTTTGACGAATACAGGCTTACTAAATATAAAATGTTTAAAAATCTTAAATATAACGACGCAGCCGTATTAAATCAGGGCGATTATAATTCGTCGGTTTTAAAAGGCGTTGCCGGTTCAAATGCGGTTTTATACGGATTTGAAGAAGATAGATGCGACGTTTTTTACAAAGACGGCTTTATTAATCTGCGCCTTAAAGATTTACTCGGATTTAACGCCGAAATTTCCTTAAAAGACGTTGCGGATAAAAGAAAATTCGTTATAGAAGACATGATGTCCGCCGCCTGTTCTCTATCGCTGTATGGAATTTCTCCTGACGTTATAAAAAAAGCTTTCGACGGCTACCGGCTCTTAAAGCACAGGGTTGAATGCATCGGCAATATAGATAATGTATATTTCTACGACGATTCAAAGGCTACCAATCCCGCGGCGGTCGTAAGCGCGCTTAGTTCATTCGGCGCTTTAAGCGAAGGCGGCGTTAAAACGGATATAGTCCTTATACTGGGCGGGAAAGACAAGGGCTTTAATTACGAGAGCATCGTAGAACCGGTAAAAAGAAGCGTAAAAGCATGCGTTTTAATGGGCGAAACTAAAGAAATCCTCGAAAAAACGCTGAAAGGACGCGTAGAATATATGCTTGCAGACGATATGGAAGATGCAGTCGCTAAGTCTTTTAATTATTTGAAAGATGCGGTTAAGAGCGGCGGTTCGGGAACGGTTCTTCTGTCCCCCGCATCTTCGAGCTTCGATATGTTTAAAGATTACGGGGAGAGAGGGGACGTATTCAAAAAATGTTTCGATAAATTAAAAAATAATTTTTATGAAAAATTATGATTAACTACGGAAAAGTTTTTATAAGAAAATACGATACTGCGCTTTTTCTTACGGTTTTACTGTTGATATCGTTCGGCTTAGTTATGGTTTATTCGACAAGCGCGATGATTTCCATAGTTCAGTACGGCGTAAGCTATCACTTTATTTTAAGACAGGGAATATACGTTGCTTTATCGGGATTAGCCGTATGGTTTTTAATGCGCAACGACTATCATATGCTTAAATCTTTTTATCAAATTATTTTATTCGCAATAATAGTTTTAATGCTTTTAGTATTTGTTCCGCATATCGGAATAGATGCCGGAGGTTCGAGGAGATGGATAAATTTAAGGTTTTTCAGCATACAGCCGTCCGAATTTTTAAAAATTTTTTTCATAGTTTATTTAGCTAATTTTTTGGAAAAGAGAAAAGATGCGCTCGATAAAAATCCGTATTCGTTTATTTTTATAGGTCCTTTTATATTTTTGGGGTTTTTAGATATACTGCTCTTAAAAGAACCGGATTTCGGAACAAGTTCTATATTGTTTTTTATAACTTTTATAATGCTTTTTGCAGGCGGCGTATCGCTGTTTTATCTCTTAGCGGTTGCCGCGCTCGGCGGAACCGCTGCATATTTTTTAATATTTACGGTAGCATACAGAAGAGACAGGGTGCTTGCTTTTCTTCATCCTTTTCACGATAAAACCGGCATAGGTTTTCAGATAATACAGTCTATGTATGCTTTTGCCAGAGGCGGATTATACGGGGTAGGACTCGGAAACGGAAAAGAAAAACTTTTTTTTCTTCCTACGCCTTATTCTGATTTCATATTTTCCAGCGTAGGCGAGGAACTGGGTTTTATAGGAGTAGCCGTGTTTATACTGCTCTATCTTATTCTTGCGTACAGAGGATTAAAAGTAGCGATAAATGCTCCAGACCTTTTCGGGACGTATCTTGCGTACGGCATTACGTGTCTTATTGCACTTAGCGCATTTATAAATATCGGCGTGGTTCTCGGCGCTCTGCCTACCAAAGGACTTGCGCTTCCGTTTATCAGCTACGGAGGCAGTTCGATGTTTGCGACTTGCATAGGCATAGGAATTTTGCTCAATATATCTTCGCAGAGCATTAAGGGGAAAAATATTTGATGAATATAGTAATTGCCGGCGGAGGAACCGGAGGACACATGTTTCCGGGAATTGCGGTTTATGAAAAATTAAAAGCTTTAGACGAAAAAGCGGATATTTATTTTATAGGAACGGAGAGAGGAATAGAAAATAAGGTTAAAGACGTTTACGGCTTCAGGTTGTTGACGATAAACGTTACGGGGTTTTCGGGTAAAAATTTTATGAATAAATTAAAATCTTTAAAAAACGCACTTTATGCGGCAAAAGACGTGAATGCCGTTTATAAAAGAATAAAACCCGATTACGTGTTAGGGCTTGGGGGTTATATATCTTTGGTTCCTCTTGCCGTCGCAAGACTAAGAAAAATAAAGTGCGGAGTTATGGAGCAGAATGTCGAACCCGGACTTGCCAATAAAATTCTTGCCCTGCTCGGAATAACCGTATTTGCTTCCTTTGAAGAAACCAAGCGGCGTATTCGTTTCGGCACCGTTATTACGACAGGCAATCCGGTAAGAGAAAAAATATTTAATTATGCCGTTTCGGAATCGAAATCTGCATCGAAAAAAGAAAAAGATTTCGCCGAACATAAAAATTTAAAAATTTTCGTTTTCGGCGGATCTCAGGGCGCCTCGTCCGTTAATAAGGCTGTTTTAAAGATGTTATCCGAAATGGACGATAATTTATCGCGCAGCATAATCGTATATCATCAGACCGGTTTGCGCGATGCCGAAACGGCAGAGAATTTTTATAAAAATAATTTAAAAACCGGCGGCTATGAAGTTTTCCCTTTTACCGATAATATAGAAGATTATTACGGCTTAAGCGATATAGTCATATCGAGGGCGGGGGCGGGGACGTTGTCCGAGCTGGTTTTGTTAAGAAAGCCGGCTATTCTAATACCGTATCCGCATGCGGCGGGCAATCATCAGGAGAAAAACGCCCTTGCTTTTTCCGATAGCGGATGTTTTGAAGTCGTAAAAGACGACGAAAATCTTTCTAATGAATTATTACAAAAAATTTCTAAAATATTTTATAATAGAGATTTGTTAAAATCTATGCACGATAATTTAAAAAAAATAGATATAAAAGATTCTGCCGCTGAAATAGCAGGCATAATATTAAATAAAGATAAAGGAGAGAAATTATGAAAAACGGCGTCAAAAAGATTCATTTAATCGGTATCGGCGGTTCCGGCATGAGCGGAATAGCAGAAGTTCTTATAAATCTTGGTTATTCCGTTACCGGTTCGGACATAGAGTACAGCCAGACGATAGAAAAAATTGAATCTATAGGCGGCAAAGTTTTCATAGGGCATAATCCGGAAAATATAAAAGATGCCGAAGTAGTAGTATATTCGACTGCAATTTCCGAATCGAATCCTGAACTTAACGAAGCTAAAAACAGAAAACTTACCGTTTTAAGAAGAGCGGAAATGCTTTCGGAACTTCTCTCTCTGAAAAAAGGAATCGCTATAGCGGGTTCTCACGGCAAAACTACTACCACTTCGATGATATCGTCGATACTCGGAGAAGCCGGAGCCGATCCTACTTTCGTCGTCGGAGGCAAAATTTTCGGACTCGGCATGCATTCTAAAGTAGGCAAAGGCGAATATATGGTCGTAGAAGCCGACGAAAGCGACGGTTCGTTTTTAAAATTAAAACCGGATTATTGCGTCGTTACCAATATAGACTATGAGCATTTATGCTATTACGGCAATATAGAAAATTTAAAGCAGTCTTTCGCCGATTTTATAAATAATATTCCCTTTTTCGGATTTGCGGTTTTATGCGCAGATAATCTGCTATTAAGCTCTTTGTTTCCGGTTATAAATAAAAAATATTTCACTTACGGGATAGAACAGAAAGCCGATTATTACGCTTTGAATATATCTTTAGAGAAAAACGCTTCTTCTTTCGATGCATATTCCGGCGGTAAAATGATAGGCAAATTCAAGCTGTCCGTTCCTGGAATACATAACGTATTAAACGCTCTTTCAGCGATAGCAATGACTAAAGAGCTCGGCATAAAAACCGAATTTATAGCAAAAGCGCTTGAAAGTTTTCACGGAGTGGAAAGAAGGTTTCAGATAAAAAAATCTAACGAAAGACTTATAGTCGTGGACGATTACGCCCATCATCCCGTCGAGATTGCCGCTACCCTTAAAGCCGCAAAAAACTGGAACAGGCAGATAGTCGCAGTTTTTCAGCCGCACAGATATTCCAGAATGAAAGACCTTATGGACGATTTCGTAAATTCTTTAAAGATAGCCGACTCGGTTATAATTACGGACGTCTATTCCGCGGGAGAGATAGCGATAGAAGGTATTTCATCGATGGCGCTTTCCGAGAAAATGAGGAATAACGGATATAAAAACGTGTATTACGTTCCGAACAGAAAAGATATCAAATCTAATTTAAAAAATATGCTGAAAGGCGGAGAGATGGTAATATTCCTAGGGGCCGGCGATATAACTAAAACCTGCGACGAATTCGTCCACAGCAGGCTTAACAAAACAAGAACATTAAAAACTGTTTCTGCCGCGGTCGGCGGTAATTTAAAAGAACATATCAATTATTAATAAACTATTGCGGTATAAATTATGAATGGCGCAAAAACAAAAGAAGATTTATTAAAAAAGCTGAAAGAACTGGACGTCGATTTTATCGAAAATCAGGATATGTCGTCTTATTCCTCTATTAAAACCGGAGGGAAGGCGGATTTAATATTGTTTCCAAAAAACGAAGCCGAACTTGGTTTAATAATAAAACTGACCGAAGGCGTAATATCAGAATGTTTCCGTTACGTCATAGGCGGAGGAACGAATACGCTTTTTAAGGAAGAAAGGATATGCGTTCCGGTTATATCTTTTAAAAAATTTGATTCCTCGGTGTCGGACGCATCAAATATATCCGTTATATCAGGCGATTATGAAAATAATAAGCAATGCGGAGATAAGGTTTTGAAATTCGGCGCGGGAATTAATTTATCGAAAATTTTAAATTACTCGATGAGGCATAACTTAAGCGGATGCGAGTTTTTTTACGGAATTCCCGGCACTCTCGGCGGAGCCGTAAAAATGAATGCCGGCTCTAAAGAAAGTTCCGTCGGCAATATCGTAGAGGCTATAGATATATTAGATTCAAACGGCTCTAAACGCAACGTGGAAAAAAAAGATATGAATTTTTTATACCGCAGTTTAAATATTAACGGCATTAAAGATAACTATTTTATTACGTCGGTTTATCTTAAGCTCAAAGAATCGTCTAAAGCCGAAATAGCGGAAAATATTAAAATTTTTAAAGAAAGAAAATCGGGACAGCCGCTTGGAGAATTTTCTCTGGGCTGTATTTTTAAAAATCCTGAAGGTTCTTCGGCAGGGAAAATTATAGAGGAAATGGGATTTAAGGGCGTTTCTTTCGGCGGAGCGTCCGTTTCTCAAAAACACGCAAATTTTATAATCAATAAAGGCGGCGCAAAACCTTCCGACATTATGTGTTTAATAAACAACATAAGGGAAAAAGCGTTAGAAAGCAAAGGGATAAAATTAGATACGGAAATAAAGATAGTGTGAGGAAATATGCGGGAAAAATTGAAAAATTTGAGGATAGGGGTTTTGGCGGGAGGCAGGTCGGAGGAGAGGGATATTTCTATTAAAACCGGAAACGCAGTCTTCAATGCCTTAAAATCCGGCGGATATAATGCTCTGCTGTTTGATTTGGACGAAAATTTTACGGTTAATTTAAAAAATATAGACGTCTGTTTTATCGCCCTGCACGGAACTTACGGAGAGGACGGCAGGATTCAGGGAGCGCTCGAAATACTCGGCGTCCCGTATACCGGTTCGGGCGTTCTCGCAAGCGCGCTGGCGATGGACAAGATTAAATCGAAAGCATTGTTTAATTTTTACGGTTTGAAAACCCCTACCGGAATCGCAGTTAAAAAAGAAAATGTAGAAAATGCGGCAAATGAAATATCGAAAAATTTCGAGCCGCCTTATTTCGTCAAACCGAACGCTTCCGGTTCCAGTATAGGATGCTCCATTGTCGAAAGCGGCGGGTCGGCCGCGGATTTAAGAACTGCGTTAAATAATGCTTTCAAATATGACGATGAAATATTGGTGGAAAAATATATAAAAGGAAGAGAAATTCAGTTTGCATGGGCTTTCGGCAAGGCATTAGGCTGCGTCGAAGTCAAGCCTAAAGATTGTTTTTATTCATACGCCGCTAAATACACCAAAGGAAAGACGGAGTATTTAATAAACCCGTCTTTAACTGAAAAAGAGTATGAAGCATGCGAGTCTGCCGCCGTTAAAGCCAACGAAATTATCGGATGCAGAGGGGTTACGAGGGCGGATATTATTCTTTCCGACGACGGCGCCGCATACGTTCTGGAACTCAATACGCTTCCCGGAATGACGGAACTCAGTTTAGTGCCTATGATAGCTGAAAGCAAAGGTATGAGTTTTATCGAGTTAATAGAAAATATAATAGAAGATGCGGCTGCAAAAAAATAAAAATAATATAAGACGTAAAAAAAACTTAATAAATAAAAACAGTCAAAACGGCAAACGCAGCTTTGGAAAATATTTTATTAAATCACTTTATGTTTTTGCGGTTATTGCAATAATTCTTGCGGCCGGATATTCGGGATATAAATCTTACGGCTATTTTTTTTTAAATAAAAAAGTTTTCAGGCTAAAAAAAATAGAAATTGTAGGAAAAAATATTACAAGTAAAGAAAAAAATAAAATAATTGCGCAGTCCGGATTATTTAAAAACGAAAATTTAATAAATATAAATTTAAAAAAGCTGTCGAGGTTGGCGGCTTCTTACAGATGGGTCAAAAACGTTACGGTTTACAGAAAGTTTCCGAACGCTATAGTAATAGTTATAAAAAAAAGGAAAATTTTTGCTATGGCAGTTTATAAGAATAACTTATACTATGTTTCTAAAACGGGCTACATCATTGGAAAAGCCGGCGTACATTCCGGTTACGGATACCCCGTTATTACAGGTTTGAATACGGATGATTCCGGCGTTTATTTCAAAAAATTAAAAAAAGCTTTATCTTTTTTAAAAATTTCATCGCATTCTATTCTTTCGGGGCTTACGGGAGAAATTCATATAGAGAAGGATGACGGAATAGCCATTTATACGCGCAAAGGGTTATGCATCAAGTTTGGAATAGGCAATTATAGGAATAAACTTAAAACGCTGAAGAAACTTTTTTTAGAAATTAATGCGATTCATATTAGATATAAAAATTATATAAATTTGGAATATAAAAACGAAGCCGTTATAAAAGTAAATAAAGGTTCGAGGGTTTTGCCTGCCGGTTATAAAGCAGAACATATTAACGGCGATATATTTAAATAATTAAGTGTTTTCTATATATACATAACAGAGGTTGAGATTGGAAAAAAACGATAACATTTTCGTGGGCTTAGATATCGGGACTACAAAAGTCTGCGCTATAGTCGCCGAAGCAAAAGACGATTCTTTGGATATCATAGGCGTAGGCAACAGCAGTTCGACCGGATTAAAAAACGGAGTAGTCGTAAATATCGAAAATACGGTAGATTCTATTGCCAAAGCCGTGGAAGACGCGGAATTAATGGCGGGCTATCAGATTCAATCCGCCACGGTCGGCATTGCGGGTTCCCATATCCGCGGTTTCAGCGGCAGGGGCATCGTAGCCGTCAAAAGCAGGGAAGTGGCACAGCAGGACGTTGAAAGGGTTTTGTCCGCGGCGAAAACCATATCCATACCTATCGACCATGAGGTTATACACGTAATTCCGCAGGGTTTTTCCGTGGACGACCAGGACGACGTTAAAAATCCCGTAGGCATGAGCGGGCTCAGGCTGGAAGCTACCGTACATATAGTCACCGCTTCAAGCATAGCCGCGCAGAATATAGTTAAATGCGTCAATAAAGCAGGAATAGACGTTTCCGAAATCGTACTCGAACAGATAGCGTCAAGCGAAGCCGTGCTGACCGAAGACGAAAAAGAGCTCGGAGTGGCGCTTATCGATATAGGCGGCGGAACGACCGACATTGCAATTTTTAACGGCGGAAACATAATACATACTTTCGTCATCCCTAAAGGAGGACAGAGCGTTACGAGCGACGTATCTAAGGGAACTACGACTATACCTCAGGAAGCGGAAAAAATAAAGATAAGATACGGAATAGCAAAAGAGTCTCTTGCAGGAAAAGACGAAATAATAGAAATTCCCGGATTCGGCGGCAGACCGCCTAGACCTATATCGCGGCAGCTGCTCGGTAATATTATCGAACAGAGAATGGCGGAAATTTTTACTTGGATAAGAAAGAATATAGAGAAGAACGGTCTGGAAAGCAAGATTCTTTCCGGTTACGTTATTACCGGAGGTGCGGCGTTAATAGACGGTTCGGCGGAACTTGCCGAAGAAATTTTTAACGCTCCGGTAAGAATAGGCTATCCTTTAAACGTCGGCGGTTTGACCGATGCAGTCGGTTCTCCTGTGTATTCCACCGCCGTAGGTCTCGTGAAATATGCTTATAAAAACGGTAAGCGGAACAAAAAAGCTTTTTTTTATAAAAAAGGGGATAGTTTTATAGACGAAATTAAAAAATGGTTTTCCGATTTGCTTGATTACTTCTTTTAATTAAACTTTGTTAATTTATTTTACGATATATAATAATGTAATGCAGTACCCAATTTAAATACGGAGACGGAATTAAATTGCGGCACTGCCACAAAATAGCGACGGAGGATATCATGTTAGAATTTATCGAGAACAACGAACTGGCGGCAAAAATAAAAGTTATAGGAGTAGGCGGAGGCGGCGGAAACGCCGTTAACACCATGATCGCGGCGGGGCTTTCCGGAGCCGAGTTCATAGTCGCCAATACCGACGCTCAGGCGCTGAAAGCAAATTTATCCAATATTAAAATTCAGCTTGGAGAACAGGTAACCAGAGGACTCGGTGCAGGGGCTAATCCGGAAGTCGGCAGAAAATCCGCTATGGAAGACAGGGAAAAGATTAAAGAACTTCTCGAAGGTTCCGACATGGTTTTTATTACCGCAGGACTAGGAGGAGGCACAGGAACGGGCGCCGCGCCGATAATCGCCGAAATTGCAAAAGAAGTAGGGGCGCTGACCGTTGCCGTCGTTACAAAACCTTTTATTTTTGAAGGAAACAGAAGAATGAAACAGGCGGAAGAAGGATTGAGGGAATTAAGAAACACGGTCGATACCGTAATTACCATACCTAATCAGAGGCTTCTCGCCGTCGCCGGTAAAAATACTTCCATGATAGACGCTTTTAAAAAAGTCGACGAGGTTCTTTTGCAGGCGGTCAAGGGCATATCCGATTTAATAAACGTTCACGGTCTTATAAACGTCGATTTTGCGGACGTTAAAACTATTATGTCGGAAATGGGTATGGCTCTTATGGGAACAGGAATAGCGCAAGGCGAAAACAGGGCATTGGAAGCGGCGCAGAAAGCTGTTTCCAGTCCTCTTTTAGAAGATATTAAGATAGAAGGTGCAAGAGGACTCCTTATAAATATCGCAGGCGGAAAAGACATGGGTATAGCCGAGGTAAGCGAAGCCGCCGAAAAGATTAAGTCCGAAGCTCATCCCGACGCCAATATAATATTCGGAGCGGTTATAGACGACGAACTTGAAGATAGTATGATGATTACGGTCATAGCTACGGGTTTAGGCGGCGAAGCCAAGCCTGTTTCTTTAGTTTCGGTTCAGGGCGGAGCAGCCGGCGGTTCTCAGCAGGCGCAGGGATCAGGTCAGACCGTTAAAGCGCCGTTTTCCGAAGACGATAATACTCCGCCGGTTAAACCTGTTTCCGATACCGTCGTAAATATAAAAGAAATGCCTTCGTATATCGAAAGATTTTCCGATGCGGAAGAGGAAGTCAATTACGAGGACGACCAGTGGGATATTCCTACGTTTATGAGAAAGCAGGCGGATTAATTTAATAATATTATTATATATTTTATGCCAAACTCTAAAGGCGATAAAGCGGACGGTTTTGCCGATTACGATATCAAAGCAAAAATCTGGCTTGAAAAAAACGGCGAACCGGTTTTCGGAATGGGCAGGTTTATACTTTTAAAAAAAATAGAAACTTCCGGTTCTATTGCTTCCGCCGCAAAAGAACTAAGGTATTCGTATAAAAAAGCATGGAGTTTCATAAATCTCATGGAAAAGAGATTCGGCTTCAAACTCGTCGATAAAAAAATAGGCGGAAAGTACGGGGGCGGTTCAGTTTTAACGGAGCATGCAAAAAAAATAATGGCGGAATACGAAGAACTGCTTGCAAAGGAAAAGACTTTCTTAGGAAATTATCATGCGCAAACCCCGCATCTCTTGCAGCCCTCGAAACACTGAGGCGTAGTTTTAAGGTCAAGCGCCCTTTTATATTCTTCCAGCAGGTATTTTTTCGTAACGCCCTGGTCTATAATATCCCACGGAAGAAGTTCGTCCGTGCCTATTTTCCTGATAAATCCATCCATGCGGTATCCTTTGTCTTCCGCAGCTTTTTTAATGCTTGTTTTGTTAAGAAAAGAATATATCGAAATATCGACAGAAAGCCTTGAACCTCTCGCAAAAAAAGCCTCCATGAACGCGGCGTTTAAAGAGTTTATATTTACGTCGAGATTAGGCATGTTTTTTAGACCGTTCGCAATGTAAGCAGCTTTTTTTCTCAAAATTTTTAAATCTTCAAAATTTTCCCACTGAAGAGGCGTCCATGCTTTAGGCACGAAAGGGCTGAACGAAGCGGTCAGTTTGCCTATTCTTTTGTTTGCCTTAGAGGCCGATATAAATTCTTTAAGAATTTCTTTGACTAATTTTACCGTATCGTCCAGATCGTCTTTGTTTTCATACGGCAGTCCGAACATAAAATATAGTTTTATCCCCGTTATGCCCCTTTTGACGATATCGCCGACGGATGTTATTATATTTTCGTTGCTTAAAACTTTATTGAGCATTTTTTTCAGGCGTTCGGAGCCTGTTTCTATTCCGAGGGTTACCGTTTTTATGCCGGATTCTTTAATCATATCCAGATTGTTTTCGTCTAAACAGTCGAATCTGACGGACGACAAAGAAAAATTTCTGCCGGAGTCTAAAGAAAAGCGCATAATTTTGCCTATATTTTTACCGTCCATAGTCCCGAATCCTACGAATCCGGCTTTTTCGTTTTCGCCGGTAGCGGATACCGCCTCGTTAACGGCGTCTATCTTAGACTCCCTTAAAGGCAGGTAAATAAAGCCTGCGCTGCAAAATCTGCATCCCCTTTTACATCCCCTTTCTATTTCTATCATATTTATATTGCTTAATTCCGAAAATTCCGTAGTAATAACCGATGAAGAAAACGAAATATTTTCGTCCGTCCAGCGCCTTGCGGCTCTTTTAGGAAAACCTTTTGCTATTTTAATTTCGTTTAAAATATAAGGGTTTTTTGAATCGAAAATAAAATCGTATGCCGAAGGAACGTATATTCCTTTAATTCCGGCAGACGAATTTATAATTTCATATTTATCCGGTTTATTTTGAGATTTAATTTTTTCAAAAAAATCCGGAAAGATTGCCTCCGCTTCGCCTATAAACATAAGGTCGAAAAGCGGCGCGACCGGTTCGGGATTTAAAAACGCGATAACTCCGCCCGCCATAATAATAGGAAAGGCGCCGTTTCTGTCTTTAGACAAAAAAGGTATTTTTTCCGCCGACAAGATAGAAAGTATATTTACGAAATCGTTTTCGTAGCTTAAAGAAAAAAATATAAAATCGTAATCTTTGAGCCTCCGCCTTGTTTCGAGAGATATAACGCCCTTAGATAAATCGTCCTGCATAAAAGCTCTATCGCAGGACATAAAGCCGGAACGGTTTATCAGTTCGTACGCCCTTAAAAAACCTAGATTAGACATTGCTACGCCGTAATAGTTAGGGAAAACCATTACTGCTTTTAAATAGGCGTTTGCCCTGTTTAAATTTTCAAGACGGTTGCGTTCAGACTTTAAGTAGATATCGTATAATCCGCCGATATCTCTATATGCCGGATTTCGCCGTGCAGGGTTATTAAATTTATAATCTTTCATAAAATGAGGCGATATTTCGTCTGCGTCTGCCGTATACGCAGACATATAATATCTATAGTGGTTTAACGGCGGCAATTTTTTCTGCGACGAGGTCGGCGATTCTTTCGTCCACTCCCAGATAATCGCCGAGTTTAAAATTTATTTCGGGGTATTTTTCGCCGTATTTTCTTAATATTTCAGGAATATCCCTCGAAACGTGGTTTCCGGAATAAAGGAAATAAGGGATTACGTATATTGAATCAAAATTTTCTTCCGCCAATTTTTCCAGCATATCGTTTATGTTGGGTTCCGCAAATTCTAAATATGCGCATTCGATTTTAATATCCTCGAACGGCACTTTAGACCTTATTATATCGGTCATATTTCTTAGAATATCGTTTGCGTCGCTTCTTCTTGAGCCGTGACCGAGAAGCACTACCGATTCTTTCATATTTTTTTATCCTTTTTCTTTTGCATTCAAATTTGTGATGGTACCGGTACCGAAATATTATGGGGACAGAATTCAATTCTGTCCCCATAACAAAATTGACGCCGGTACCATAGTATTATATAATATTACCATGTATTGCGCAATAACCGGCGCATTCCTAAAAAGAGGATGAAAAATGCAGGAAAACGGAGAAACTGCCGCTGTTAAGGTAGAAAACCTGGTAAAAAAATATAAAGACGTTACCGCGGTAAACGATATATCGTTTACGGTAAACAAGGGAGATTTTTTTGCTTTTCTGGGGCCTAACGGAGCGGGCAAGACTACGACCATAAAGATTTTATGCACGCTTATACTGCCTACGAGCGGAAATGCATATATAAACGGTTACGATACTGCGAAGGATAAAAAAAACGTAAGGAAATCCATCGGATTGGTGTTTCAGGACCCGACGCTCGATAACGACCTAAGCGCATATGAAAATTTGAGTTTCCATGCAAAATTATACGGAATGGAAAAAAAAGCGGCTAAAGAAAGGATAGATTATATATTAAATTTTATTGATTTATATGAATACAGGGACAAACCGGTAAAGCGTCTTTCGGGAGGAATGAAAAGAAGGCTCGAAGTGGGACGCGGACTTCTTCATTCTCCTTCCGTTCTTTTTCTTGACGAACCCACGGTAGGATTAGACATTCAAACAAGAATAAATATGTGGGACTTTATCGATAAATTAAGAATAAAAGAGAAAACCACGATATTTTTAACTACGCATTACATAGAAGAAGCCGAAAATTGCGATAAAATAGCTATTATCGACCATGGAAAAATAGTAGCGATAGACAGTCCTCAAGCCTTAAAAAAATTAACGGAGTCAAAACACGGCGAAATTCCTACCCTTTCCGACGTTTTTTTATCTCTCGTCGGCAGGGAGATAAGGGAAGAAACCGGTTCGGCTTTAGACGGAATGAGGCAGTTCGGCAGGGCGTTAAGGCGGTAATTCAAGGCGTCGGTTTCAGCTTAATTTTAAAATAATTTCCGACGACGATTCAAGCGTCATTGCCCATCTGAGCGCATCCATCGGAGTCCGTCCCCATGAAAAAGAACCGTGGGATTTGACCATAAACACGCCGTTTTCTTTAAATATATCGTTCGCTTTAATATTAAAAGCCGAGAATTTTCCGCTTTTTACGTCGTCTATGAATTTTAAAGGAAAAACGTATATTTGGGGAAAGAAATAAGCAGATTCAAAATCTAACGGTTTAATTATTTGTATATCGGGATAAATAGAAAAAAGTTTTTTCATGGAGCCGTCTTTCGCCGAGCCGTCCGCAATTGCGCCCGATATGCCGTCCGCGCCGGCTTTTGTTTTATCCGCGCGTAAAGAAAGGGCTATGGCATTAAGCGGATGACAGTGAAAGACCGACGATGCCGGAAAACTTTTTAGTATAAATCTATGGATTTCTAATTCCGATGATGCGCAATCTGCCGATAGCGTAAAATCGTCGGATTCAAGATTTATAAGGCTTCTGCCGGTTTTAGTAATAAGTATCCCGTCTTCGGTTCCGATGCTTATGTTGCCGCTGTGCGTATCCACGAGATTTTTATCGAACGCCATATTGCATACGTTTCTTAATTCGGCAATCAGCTTAAAATATTTTTTTTCCATAGATATTTTTATATTTTATATAACGTCAAAATATAATGCAACACAAATTAATCTTGCTAAAAAAGTCAATATGTTATAATATTTAATATATTTAAGATTATTTAAAGAGAGGTTATTCAATTATGTTTGTCGATAGTTTGATAGGTATGTTCAGCAACGACCTTGCCGTAGATCTTGGAACGGCAAACACTCTTATCTACGTAAAAGACAAGGGTATCGTTTCAAACGAACCTTCGGTGGTTGCGGTTCATATAGATTTGCGCGGAGAGAAAAAAATCCTTGCCGTAGGAAAAGACGCAAAGAAAATGTTGGGCAGGACGCCCGGCAATATATCCGCCATAAGGCCCATGAAGGACGGAGTTATAGCGGACTTTGAAGTAGTAGAAGCCATGCTTAAGTATTTTATAAGAAAGATACATAACAGAAAAAGCATGATAAGACCCAGAATAATAGTCGCTATTCCTTCCGGCATTACCGCCGTCGAAAGAAGAGCGGTCAGGGAATCGGCGGAAGCCGCAGGGGCAAGAATGGTCTATCTTATAGAAGAACCGGTCGCAGCGGCTATCGGCGCAGGTCTTCCTATTACTGAAGCCGCCGGAAAT